>JBEQAM010000001.1:0-27078 GCA_041640375.1 Rehaibacterium sp.
TGAGCTCAAGCTCGGCAAGGAGCACGACGTGGCGGTGGTGATCGCCAAGCACGCCCGCGTCGAGGCCGAGCCGGCCGCCGAGGGCGAGGTGTCGGCCGAGGTGCCGGCCACCAAGCAGCAGGCGCCCGAGAAGAAGTGAGTCGAACCGCTCCCGGCCGCGTCTGGCAGCCGGGGCGGCTTCGTCGCGATGGCTGGATTGCGCCTCATCGTCGGGCTGGGCAACCCTGGCCCCGAATACGCCCGGACCCGGCACAACGCCGGGTTCTGGTTTCTGGACGCCCTGGCCGGGCAGGCCGGGGCGCGCCTGGGTCTGGACGCCAAGCTGCACGGCGAGAGCGGCAAGGCCGATATCGGCCGGCAGACGGTCTGGCTGCTCAAGCCGGCCACCTTCATGAACCGCAGCGGCCAGTCGGTCGCCGCGGCGTTGCGCTATTTCAAGATCGCTCCCGACGAGTGCCTGGTCGTCCATGACGAGCTGGACCTGCCCGCCGGGGCGGCGCGGCTGAAGTTCGATGGCGGCCACGGCGGCCAGAACGGGCTGCGCGATATCATCCAGCACCTCGGCCACGGCAAGTTCCACCGGCTGCGCATCGGCATCGGCCATCCCGGCCACAAGGACAAGGTCACTCCCTGGGTGCTCGGCCGCCCGGGCAAGGACGATGAGGCCGCCATGCTGCGTGCCGTCGACGACGCCCTGGCGGTGCTGCCGCTGGCGGTGGCCGGCGACTTCAACGAGGCGATGAAGCGGCTGCATACCGCCGCCGGGACCGGGGACCGGGGACCCGGGACCCGGGGCGGCTGACTCCGGCGGCGCGCCATGTCGTGTCGTGGTCTGCGGCCCTTCGCCATACATCCCGCCATGAACGTGTGCAGGCTGTTGCCCGGGTCCCCGGCCCCGGGTCCCTGGTCCCGAAATCACGAACCCCGGAGCCTCTGATGGGAATCAAATGCGGCATCGTCGGACTCCCCAACGTGGGCAAGTCCACCCTGTTCAACGCCCTCACCAAGGCCGGCATCGCCGCGGCCAACTTCCCGTTCTGCACCATCGACCCGAACGTGGGCGTGGTGCCGGTGCCCGATCCGCGGCTGGCCCAGCTGGCCGAGATCGTCAAGCCGCAGAAGGTGGTCCCGACCTCGGTCGAGTTCGTCGACATCGCCGGGCTGGTCGCCGGCGCCAGCAGGGGTGAGGGGCTGGGCAACAAGTTCCTGGCGCATATCCGCGAGGTCGACGCCATCGCCCACGTGGTGCGCTGCTTCGAGCACGGCGACATCGTGCACGTGGCCGGTCGGGTCGATCCGATCGCCGACATCGAGACCATCGACACCGAACTGGCCCTGGCCGACCTGGAGTCGGTGGAAAAGGCCTGGCAGCGTGCCGAAAAGGCCGCCAAGGCCGGCGACAAGGAGGCCATCGCCCGCAAGCAGGTGCTGGCCCGCCTGCGCGAGGGGCTGGACCAGGGGCGGCCGGCCCGCGTACTGGGCCTGTCGGCGGAGGACAGGGCGCTGGTCCGCGACCTGTTCCTGCTCACCCTCAAGCCGGTGATGTACGTCGCCAACGTCCGCGAGGACGGCTTCGAGAACAACCCGCACCTGGATCGCGTCCGCGAGCGGGCGGCGGGCGAGGGCGCCGAGGTGGTGCCGGTGTGCGCCGCCATCGAGGAGGAGATGAGCCAGCTCGACGACGCCGACCGCGACGAGTTCCTGAAGGATCTCGGCCTGGACGAGCCGGGCCTGAACCGGGTGATCCGCGCCGCCTATGCCCTGCTGGGCCTGCAGACCTACTTCACTGCCGGCGTGAAGGAGGTTCGCGCCTGGACGGTGAAGAAGGGCGCCACCGCCCCGCAGGCGGCCGGCGTCATCCATACCGACTTCGAAAAGGGCTTCATCCGCGCCGAGACCATCTCGTTCGAGGACTTCCTGAAGTATCGCGGTGAGGCTGGGGCGAAGGAAGCCGGCCGCCTGCGCCTGGAGGGCAAGGACTATGTGGTCCAGGAGGGCGACGTGCTGCACTTCCGCTTCAACGTCTGAGGCCCGGCATGGACGGCATCATTCACAACGGCGAGACGGCGGGCTGGCGTGAGCGGCTGGCCGCGCGGCTGGAGGCGGGGCCGGTCCAGCGGCTGGTGATCACCCTGATCGTGCTCAACGCGATCACCCTCGGGTTGGAGACCTCGCCGACCGTGGTGGCTGCCGCCGGCGGCTGGCTGCATGCCTTCGATCGCCTGGCGCTGTCCGTGTTCGTGGTCGAGCTGGGCCTGAAACTGATCGCCCGCGGTGGCGGTTTCTTCCGCAACCCCTGGAACGTGTTCGACCTGGTGGTGGTGGGCATCGCGCTGGTGCCCAGCGCCGGCCCGTTCGCCGTGCTGCGTGCCCTGCGGGTGCTGCGTGTGCTGCGGCTGGCCTCGATGATGCCGCGGCTGCGCTTCGTGGTCGAGGCGCTGCTGCACGCCATTCCGGGCATTGCCGCGATCGCCGGCCTGCTCGGACTGATCTACTACGTGTTCGGCGTGATCGCCACCAGCCTGTTCGGCGGCAGTTTCCCGGACTGGTTCGGCAGCCTGGGCGCTTCGCTGTACACCCTGTTCCAGGTGATGACGCTGGAGAGCTGGTCGATGGGCATCGCCCGGCCGGTCATGGAGACCTACCCCTGGGCCTGGCTGTTCTTCGTGCCGTTCATCCTGATCGCCACCTTCACCATGCTCAACCTGTTCATCGCGGTGATCGTCAACACCATGCAGACCCTGCAGGAGAGCCAGCAGGCCCGCACCGTGGAGGCGGTCAGGACCGTGACCCACGAAGAGGCGGCCGGCCTGGAAGAGGAAATCCGGGCGTTGCGGCGCGAGGTTTCCGAGCTGCGCGAGTGGCTGCGCCGGCGCGACTGAGCCTGGCCGGAGGCGCGGGGAAAGCTTTCGTTGTCGGCAGCCGTTGACGTCGGGCCGGCGCTCGGACAAAATAAGCGGCTCTTTTCCGGAGGGATACCCAAGCGGCCAACGGGGGCAGACTGTAAATCTGCTGGCTTACGCCTTCGGTGGTTCGAATCCACCTCCCTCCACCAGATGCAAGCCTCCCGGCGCGGGAGTAGTTCAATGGTAGAACCTCAGCCTTCCAAGCTGATGGTGCGGGTTCGATTCCCGTCTCCCGCTCCATTGGGCCTTTCATGCGGGGCGGACAATTCGGCGCTCACGTAGCTCAGTCGGTAGAGCACTTCCTTGGTAAGGAAGAGGTCGCTGGTTCGATTCCAGTCGTGAGCACCACCTCCCATTCCATCCACTCCAAATCACCGGACGTTTTTCGCCATGGCCAAGGGTAAATTCGAGCGCACCAAGCCGCACGTGAACGTGGGCACGATCGGTCACGTCGACCACGGCAAGACCACGCTGACTGCCGCACTGACGAAGATTGGCGCGGAGCGTTTCGGTGGCGAGTTCAAGGCGTACGACCAGATTGACGCGGCGCCGGAGGAGAAGGCGCGCGGCATCACGATTTCGACGGCGCACGTGGAGTACGAGTCGCCGGCGCGTCACTATGCGCACGTGGACTGCCCGGGTCATGCCGACTACGTGAAGAACATGATCACGGGTGCGGCGCAGATGGACGGTGCGATTCTGGTGGTGTCGGCGGCGGACGGTCCGATGCCGCAGACGCGCGAGCACATTCTGCTGGCGCGGCAGGTGGGCGTGCCGTACATCGTGGTGTTCATGAACAAGGCGGACATGGTGGACGACGCCGAGCTGCTGGAGCTGGTGGAGATGGAGATCCGCGAGCTGCTGAGCAAGTACGACTTCCCGGGCGACGACACGCCGATCATCAAGGGGTCGGCGCTGAAGGCGCTGGAGGGGGATCAGTCGGAGATTGGCGTGCCGGCGATCCTGAAGCTGGTGGAGGCGCTGGACACGTACATTCCGGAGCCGCAGCGTGACATTGACAAGCCGTTCCTGATGCCGGTCGAGGACGTGTTCTCGATTTCGGGTCGTGGCACGGTGGTGACCGGTCGTGTGGAGCGCGGTGTGATCAAGGTGGGCGACGAGATCGAGATCGTGGGCATCCGGCCGACGGTCAAGACGACGGTCACCGGTGTGGAGATGTTCCGCAAGCTGCTGGACCAGGGTCAGGCGGGCG
The DNA here is from genome assembly GCA_041640375.1 of Rehaibacterium sp. Lineage (GTDB taxonomy): Bacteria > Pseudomonadota > Gammaproteobacteria > Xanthomonadales > Xanthomonadaceae > Rehaibacterium. The sequence goes on from JBEQAM010000001.1 coordinate 4,120, forward strand.
ACAACGTGGGTCTGCTGCTGCGCGGTACCAAGCGCGACGAGGTGGAGCGTGGTCAGGTGCTGTGCAAGCCGGGTTCGATCACCCCGCACACCAAGTTCGAGGCCGAGGTGTACGTGCTGTCGAAGGAGGAGGGTGGTCGTCACACTCCGTTCTTCAAGGGCTACCGTCCGCAGTTCTACTTCCGTACGACGGACGTGACCGGCGCGGTGGAGCTGCCGGAGGGCGTGGAGATGGTGATGCCGGGCGACAACATCAAGATGGTGGTGTCGCTGATTGCGCCGATCGCGATGGAGGAAGGCCTGCGCTTCGCGATCCGCGAGGGCGGCCGCACCGTCGGCGCCGGCGTGGTCTCGAAGATCATCGAGTAAGCTCTCGGTACCCGGCCGCCCCCTGGCGGGGTGCGGCCTTGACAGCGAAAAGAGGCGCAAGGAAGCGCTTCGTGTTCGCCGGACTCAGGAAGGGTCGCGCGCAAGAGCCGCGTCGTTTGACGCCAGTGTTTCGTGCGCGCTATACTTTTCCGTCTGGGCGGGCCGGGTAACCGGCCTGCTCGGTTTTTCTGGGGGGTGGGGCCTCGCGCCGCCACCCCCGGCGCTCTTTCACTGCAGACCCAGGAATCTACAGCCATGGCGGACCAGAAGATCCGGATTCGGCTCAAGGCGTTCGATCACCGTCTGATCGACCGCTCCGCGAGCGAGATCGTGGAGACGGCCAAGCGGACCGGCGCGCAGGTGCGCGGCCCGATCCCGCTGCCGACCAAGATCGAGCGTTACACCATTCTGGTGTCGCCGCACGTCGACAAGGACGCGCGCGACCAGTACGAAACCCGCACCCACAAGCGCGTGCTCGATATCGTCGACCCGAACGACAAGACCGTCGATGCGTTGATGAAGCTCGAGCTGGCTGCCGGTGTGGATGTCCAGATCAAGCTGGGTTGAGGTCGAGACCATGAGCATCGGAATCGTTGGCCGCAAGTGCGGCATGAGCCGGGTCTTCACCGAAGATGGCCGTTCCATCCCGGTGACCCTGATCGAGGCCACCCCCAACCGCATCACCCAGATCAAGACCGTAGAGACCGACGGTTACACCGCCATCCAGGTGACGGCCGGCAGCAAGCGTGCCGCGCTGGTGACCAAGCCGCTGGCCGGTCACTACGCCAAGGCCAAGGTCGAGGCCGGTCGCGGGCTGTGGGAGTTCCGCGTGGATGCCGCCGATATCGGCGCCTACCAGGTCGGCGGTGAGATCCGTGCCGATATCTTCCAGCCCGGCCAGAAGGTGGATGTCTCCGGCATCACCAAGGGCAAGGGCTTCCAGGGCACGATCAAGCGTCACAACTTCACCATGGGCGACGCGACCCACGGCAACTCGCTGTCGCATCGCGCGCCGGGCTCCATCGGCCAGCGCCAGACGCCGGGCCGCGTGTTTCCCGGCAAGAAGATGGCCGGTCACATGGGTAGCGTGCGCCAGACCACCCAGAGCCTGGAGGTGGTCAAGGTCGATGCCGAGCGCGGCCTGATCGCCATCAAGGGCGCCGTCCCGGGTGCGCCGGGTGGCAATGTCGTCGTCCGCCCTGCGGCCAAGGCTTGAGGAGTTTAGAGCATGGAACTCGCCGTCATTGGTAGCGGCAAGACGCTGTCGGTTTCCGACGCGATCTTCGGCCGCGAATTCAGCGAGGACCTGGTGCACCAGGTGGTCGTGGCGTATCGCAACGCCGGCCGCTCGGGCACCAAGGCCCAGAAGTCGCGCTCGGATCTGTCCGGCACGACCAAGAAGTTCAAGCGGCAGAAGGGTGGCGGCGCCCGCCACGGCGACTACCGCGCCCCGATTTTCGTCGGTGGCGGCGTGGCTTTCGCGGCCCGCCCGCGCAGCTTCGCCCAGAAGGTGAACCGCAAGATGTACCGCGGCGCGATCGCGGCCATCCTGTCCGAGCTCAATCGGCAGGGGCGGCTGAAGGTCGTGGAGAAGTTCGAGGTCGCCGAGCCGCGCACCAAGGCGATGGTCGCCAAGCTCAAGGAGCTGGGGATCGAACATCGTCCGCTGATCGTGACCGAAGACGCGACCGAGTCGCTGTATCTGGCCGCGCGCAACATTCCGTATGTCGAGGTTCGCGACGTGCAGGGTCTGGACCCGGTGACGCTGGTCGGCGCCGAGCACGTGGTGATGACCGCCGATGCGGTCAAGAAGGTCGAGGAGTGGCTGGCATGAGCAACGCGAAGATCCTCGGCGTGATCCGTGCGCCGCGCATTTCCGAGAAGACCGCGCGTCTGCAGGAGCTGTCGAATCAGTACGTTTTCGAGGTGGCGAAGGACGCGACCAAGGCCGACGTGAAGCAGGCCGTCGAGTCGCTGTTCAACGTCAAGGTCGAGGCCGTGAACGTGGTCAACGTGAAGGGCAAGAGCAAGACCTTCCGTTTCCGTGCCGGCCGCCGCGCGGACATGCGCAAGGCATACGTTCGTCTGGCCGAGGGCCAGACGATCGACGTGATGGCCAAGGCCTGAGGTAGGAACCCATGGCACTGATGACTTTCAAGCCGACGTCTGCGGGCCGCCGCGCGATGGTTCGCGTGGTGACGCCGGGGCTGCACAAGGGCGATCCGTACGCCCCGCTGGTCGAGAAGAAGAACAAGACCGGCGGCCGCAATCACCACGGTCGCATCACGACCCGTCACATCGGCGGCGGGCACAAGCATCACTACCGCATCATCGACTTCAAGCGCGACAAGGAAGGCATCCCGGCGCGCGTGGAGCGGATCGAATACGACCCGAACCGCACCGCCCACATCGCGCTGCTGTGCTACGCCGACGGCGAGCGCCGCTACATCATCGCGCCCAAGGGGCTGCAGGCGGGCGACCAGGTGATCGCCGGGCGTGATGCCCCGATCAAGATCGGCAACACGCTGCCGCTGCGCAACGTGCCGGTCGGTGCCACCGTGCATTGCGTCGAGATGAAGCCGGGCAAGGGCGCCCAGCTCGCTCGCGCCGCCGGTGCCTCGGTGCAGCTGGTGGCCCGTGAGTCCGGCTACGCTACGGTGCGCCTGCGCTCCGGCGAGATGCGCAAGGTCCCGGCCGAGTGCCGCGCGACCATCGGCGAGGTCAGCAACTCCGAGCACAACCTCGAGAAGCTGGGCAAGGCGGGCGCGAAGCGCTGGCGCGGCGTCAGGCCGACCGTGCGCGGCGCCGCCATGAACCCGGTCGACCATCCGCACGGCGGTGGTGAGGGCCGTGCCGGCCAGGGTAACCCGCACCCGGTCTCCCCGTGGGGCATGCCGACCAAGGGTTACAAGACTCGTAACAACAAGCGCACGCAGAAGTTCATCGTGCGCGATCGCAGGGGTTGATAGGTAGCGCCATGGCTCGTTCTTTGAAGAAAGGCCCGTTCGTCGACCACCACCTGATGAAGAAGGTGGAGTCGGCCGTTGCGAGCAACAACAAGCGCCCGATCAAGACCTGGTCGCGCCGTTCGATGGTCCTGCCGGAGATGGTCGGTCTCACGATCGCCGTCCACAACGGCAAGGCCCACATCCCGGTGCTGATCAACGAGAACATGGTCGGCCACAAGCTCGGCGAGTTCGCCCTGACCCGGACCTTCAAGGGTCACGGCGGCGACAAGAAGTCCGGCAAGTAAGGAGCAGGGAAATGGAAGCCAAAGCCATCCTCCGCACCGCGCGGATTTCCCCGCAGAAGGCCCGCCTGGTCGCCGACCAGGTGCGCGGCCTGCCGGTCGGTCGCGCCAGCGACCTGCTGGCCTTCAGCGACAAGAAGGCTGCGCAGCTGATCCGCAAGGTCCTGGTCTCGGCCGTGTCCAATGCCGAGAACAATCTCGGCGCCGACGTCGACGAGCTCAAGGTCGCCAAGATCTACGTCGACGAAGGTCCGACGCTGAAGCGTTTCATGGCCCGCGCCAAGGGGCGCGGCACCCGCATCCTCAAGCGCACCAGCCACATCACCGTGGTCGTGGGCTCGGGCCAGTAAGGCAGGAACGACACGATGGGTCACAAAGTTCATCCGACCGGAATCCGCCTGGGCATCGCCAAGGACTGGAATTCGAAGTGGTATGCCGGCAAGAAGGAGTACGCCGAGTACCTCGCGGCCGATCTCAAGGTCCGCGAGATGCTCCGCAAGAAGCTCGCCCAGGCCGGTATCTCCAAGATCCTGATCGAGCGTCCGGCCAAGACCGCGCGCGTGACGATCCACACCGCCCGCCCGGGCGTGGTGATCGGCAAGCGCGGCGAGGACATCGAGAAGCTGCGTAAGGAAGTCTCGGCGATGATGGGTGTGCCCGCCCACATCAACGTGGCGGAGGTGCGCAAGCCCGAGCTCGACGCACAGCTGGTGGCCGAGTCGATCGCCCAGCAGCTCGAGCGCCGCATCATGTTCCGCCGCGCGATGAAGCGCGCCGTCGGTAACGCGATGCGCCTGGGCGCGCTCGGCATCAAGGTCAACGTCGCCGGCCGCCTCAACGGCGCCGAGATCGCGCGCTCGGAGTGGTACCGCGAGGGTCGCGTGCCGTTGCACACGCTGCGTGCCGACATCGACTACGGCTTTGCCGAGGCCCACACCACTTACGGCGTGATCGGCGTGAAGGTCTGGATCTACAAGGGCGAGGTCTTCGACTTCTCCCAGATCGGCCAGGAAAAGACCGAAGAGCGCGCCGAGCGCGCGCCGCGTGCGGCCAAGCCCGGCCGTGAAGCGAGGGAATAAGCCATGCTGCAACCGAAGCGAACCAAGTACCGCAAGGTGCACAAGGGCCGCAACGAGGGCCTGAGCTGGAGCGGCTCCGCCGTCAGCTTCGGCGAGTACGGCCTGAAGGCCACCTCGCACGGCCATGTCACCGCCCGCCAGATCGAGGCGGCCCGTCGTACGATCAGCCGCTACGTCAAGCGCGGCGGCAAGATCTGGATCCGCGTGTTCCCGGACAAGCCGATCACCAAGAAGCCGGTCGAGGTCCGCATGGGCTCCGGCAAGGGCAACGTGGAGTACTGGGTGGCCCCGGTCCAGCCTGGCCGCGTCCTCTATGAAATGGAGGGCGTTCCGGAGGAGACCGCGCGCGAGGCGTTCCGCCTGGCGGCCGCCAAGCTCTCCGTCAAGACCATTTTCGTGACCCGGACGGTGCGCTGATGGAACTCAAGGAACTGCGACAGAAGTCGGAGGCCGAGCTGAAGGCCCATCTGCTGGAGCTGCACAAGGAGCAGTTCTCGCTCCGCATGCAGAAGGCCACGGGCCAGCTCGCCCAGACCCACCAGATCAAGCGGGTGCGTCGCGAGATCGCTCGCGTCAACGGCCTGCTGGGCCAGAAGAAGTAAGGCGGACGTCATGAGCGAGAATGCCAAGCCGCTGCGCACGGTCGAAGGCCGTGTGATCAGCAACAAGATGAACAAGACCGTGACGGTGCTCGTCGAGCGGCAGGTCAAGCACCCGCTGTACGGCAAGTACATCCGCCGTTCGACCAAGCTGCACGCCCACGACGAGAGCAACGCCTGCCAGGAAGGCGACGTGGTGCGTGTGACCGAGTGCCGGCCGCTGTCCAAGACCAAGAACTGGCGCGTGGTGGAAGTCGTCACCCGCGCGGCCGAGTGAGTGGGAGGGCATAGACGATGATCCAGATGCAATCCACGCTGGCCGCAGCCGACAACAGCGGGGCCAAAGAGCTGATGTGCATCAAGGTGCTTGGTGGCTCCAAGCGTCGTTACGCGCACATCGGCGACATCATCAAGGTGAGCGTCAAGGACGCCATCCCGCGCGGCAAGGTCAAGAAGGGTGAGGTGTACGACGCCGTCGTCGTGCGCACCCGCAAGGGCGTGCGCCGCCAGGACGGGTCGCTGATCCGTTTCGACGGCAATGCCGCCGTGCTGCTCAACAACAAGCATGAGCCGATCGGCACCCGTATCTTCGGGCCGGTCACCCGCGAACTCCGCGGCGAGAAGTTCATGAAGATTGTTTCGCTCGCGCCCGAAGTGCTCTGAGCGGAGGACGAGGACAATGAACCGTATCCGCAAGGGCGATCAGGTGGTGGTGATCGCCGGCAAGAACAAGGGTCAGAAGGGCGAGGTGGTGCGCGTGCTCGGCGACAAGGTCGTCGTGTCGAACATCAACCTCGTCAAGCGTCACACCAAGCCGAATCCGCAGGCCGGCCAGCCGGGCGGCATCGTCGAGCGTGAGTCGCCGATCCACATCTCCAACGTGATGCTGTTCAACCCGGCCTCCGGCAAGGGTGAGCGCGTCGGTTACAAGGTGCTCGAGGATGGACGCAAAGTGCGTGTGTTCCGCTCGAGCGGTGAGGCGGTCGACGCCTGAGGAATGACGCCATGACCCGGCTTGAAACGATTTACAAGGAACAGGTGGTGCCGAAGCTGATGGAGCGCTTCGGTTACAAGAACCCGATGGAAGTGCCCAGGCTCGTCAAGATCACGCTGAACATGGGCGTGGGCGAGGCCGTCGGCAACAAGAAGGTACTCGAGAACGCTGTCGCCGAGATGGCCGCGATCACCGGTCAGAAGCCGATCACGACGAAGGCCCGCGTCTCCGTCGCCAGCTTCAAGATCCGTGACGGTTGGCCGATCGGCTGCAAGGTGACGCTGCGTCGCGCCAGGATGTACGAGTTCCTGGATCGCCTGATCAACATCGCGCTGCCGCGCGTCCGCGACTTCCGCGGCGTCTCCGGCAAGTCCTTCGACGGCCGCGGCAACTACAACATGGGCGTCAAGGAGCAGATCATCTTCCCGGAGATCGACTTCGACCAGGTCGACGCGATCCGCGGCATGGACATCGCTTTCACCACCACCGCGAAGACCGACGCGGAGGCCAAGGCGCTGCTCGAGGCCTTCAACTTCCCCTTCCGCAACTGATCCGCGAGGAACCCGAACAATGGCCAAGACTTCGATGGTGAACCGCGAGATCAAGCGGGCCAAGCTGGTCGCCAAGTATGCCGCCAAGCGTGCCGAGCTGAAGAAGATCATCGCCAGCGCAACCGCCTCCTATGAGGAGAAGATGGACGCGGTGGCGAAGCTCAACAAACTGCCGCGCGACTCCAGCCCGTCCCGTCAGCGCAATCGCTGCGAGTTGTCCGGCCGTCCCCGCGGCGTCTACCGCAAGTTCGGCCTCGGCCGCAACAAGCTGCGCGAAGCCACCATGCGTGGCGATGTTCCGGGCCTGCGCAAGGCCAGCTGGTAATCGCCGTCCCCGCCAGGGTTCAGCGGATATCGGTGCTTCGAGTTCAAACAGGAAACTGAAAAATGAGCATGACTGATCCTATCGCCGACATGCTCGTGCGCATCAAGAATGCGCTCGCGGTCGGCAAGCAGACGGTGTCGATGCCGTCGTCCAAGATGAAGCTGGCGATTGCCGACGTCCTCAAGTCCGAGGGCTACATCGTCGATTCGCGTGTCAGCGAAGTCGACGGCAAGCCGGTCCTCGAGATCGTGCTGAAGTACTACGAAGGCAAGCCGGTCATCGAGCGCCTGCAGCGCGTGTCCCGTTCGGGCCTGCGCCAGTACCGCGGCAAGGATGCGCTGCCGAAGGTCCTCGACGGCCTGGGCATCGCGATCATCTCGACTTCCAAGGGCATCATGACCGATCGCCAGGCCCGCGCCGCGGGCGTGGGCGGCGAAGTCATCTGCCTGGTGGCGTAAGGAGTCACGCACCATGTCCCGAGTCGCCAAGAAGCCGGTTGCCCTCCCCAAGGGCGTCGAGTTCAATGTCACCGCTGATGCCGTCACCGTGAAGGGCCCGAAGGGCACGCTGAGCCTGGCCCGCCCGGCCGGTGTGGAGTTCGCGGTCGAGAACGGCGTCGTTCAGCTGTCCGCCACCAGCCCCGACCGCATCGCCATGGCCGGCACTGCCCGCGCCATCCTGGCCAACATGGTCAAGGGCGTCAGCGAAGGTTTCGAGCGCAAGCTCGAGCTGGTCGGCGTCGGCTACCGCGCCTCCATGCAGGGCAAGGACCTGAACCTGAGCCTGGGCTTTTCCCACCCGGTGGTGTTCAAGGCTCCCGAAGGCATCACCATCGAGACGCCGAGCCAGACCGAGATCCTGGTCAAGGGCGCCGACAAGCAGCGCGTCGGCGAGGTGGCTGCCAAGATCCGCGGGTTCCGTCCGCCCGAGCCGTACAAGGGCAAGGGTGTGCGCTATTCCGGCGAGAAGATCATCATGAAGGAAGCGAAGAAGGCGTAATGCGGATCCCCCCGCAGGAGCCCGGTCATCCCTGGCCGGACTTCTCAAAGAAGCCTTCAAGCTTTCGAGGACACAGCAATGGAAAAGAAAATCGCCCGTCTGCGCCGCGCCAAGTCGACCCGCTCGCATATCCGCGAGCTGGGCGTGCCGCGTCTGTCGGTGCTGCGTACCGGCCAGCACATCTACGCCCAGGTGTTCACCGCCGATGGCTCCAAGGTGCTGGCCGCGGCATCCACCGTGCAGGCCGACGTCAAGGAAGGTCTCAAGAGCTGCAAGAACCTCGAGGCCGCGGCCAAGGTGGGCCGCGCGGTCGCCGAGCGTGCGCTCAAGGCCGGTGTCGAACAGGTCGCCTTCGACCGTTCGGGCTACCGTTACCACGGCCGCGTCAAGGCGCTGGCCGATGCCGCCCGCGAGGCGGGTCTCAAGTTCTGATCCGCTGCGCGGGCCAGGGCTCTCACAACCATAAGCGGCGTATGCCGTAAGTATCCAGGAATCAACGATGAGCACTTCCGAACGCGAAAATGGCGACGGCCTCGTCGAGAAGCTGATCGCCGTCAACCGCGTCTCCAAGACGGTCAAGGGCGGTCGCCAGTTCACCTTCACGGCGCTGACCGTGGTCGGTGACGGTGCCGGCAAGGTGGGCTTCGGCTACGGCAAGGCCCGCGAAGTCCCGGTGGCGATCCAGAAGTCGATGGAGTACGCCCGCAAGGCGATGGTCAGCGTCGACCTCAACAACGGCACGCTGTGGCACCCGGTCAAGGCCGGCCACGGCGCGGCGCGCGTGTACATGCAGCCGGCCTCCGAAGGTACCGGCGTGATCGCCGGCGGCGCCATGCGCGCCGTGCTCGAGGCGGTGGGCGTGAAGAACGTTCTCGCCAAGGCGGTGGGTTCGCGCAACCCGATCAACCTGGTGCGCGCCACGGTCAAGGGTCTGTCGGCGATGCAGTCGCCGGAAAAGATCGCGGCCAAGCGCGGCAAGCGCGTCGAGGAGATCCTCAATGGCTAACAAGACTCTCAAGGTACGCCTGGTCAAGGGCCTGCGCGGCTGCCAGCAGCGCCATCGTATCTCGGTCAAGGCGCTGGGCCTGAACAAGCTCAACGACGTCCGCGAACTGCCGGACAACCCCTCGGTGCGTGGCCTGATCAACCAGGTGCACTACCTGGTCCGCGTCGAGCAGTAAGGGCTGAGGAAGGAGAACTCATCATGCGCATGAATACGCTCAAGCCCGCCGACGGCGCCCGCAAGGAGCGCACCCGCGTCGGTCGCGGCATCGGCTCCGGCCTCGGCAAGACGGCTGGCCGCGGCCACAAGGGTTCCTACGCCCGCACCGGCAAGGGCAAGATCAAGCCGGGCTTCGAGGGCGGTCAGATGCCGCTGCAACGTCGCCTGCCCAAGGTCGGTTTCCGCTCCAAGCTGGCCAAGGACACCGCCGAGGTCCTGCTGTACAAGCTGGAACTGATCGAGGCCGACACCATCGACTTCGCCGCGCTGCGTGCGGCCAAGCTGGTGCCGACCACCGCCAAGCAGGCGAAGGTCGTGAAGAAGGGCGAGATCACCCGCAAGATCGTGCTGCAGGGCGTGGCTGCGACGGCCGGCGCCAAGGCCGCGATCGAGGCGGCCGGCGGCCGCGTGGAGTAAACCGTGTCGCAGACGACGAAGGCTGCTGCTGGTGTGATTGGCGGGCTCGGCAAGCTGACCGAGCTCCGCCAGCGCTTGCTGTTCGTGCTCGGTGCGTTGATCGTGTACCGCTTCGGCACCTACATTCCGGTGCCGGGCGTGGACCCGGAAGCGATGCTGCGTCTGATGGACCAGCAGCGCGGCACCATCGTCGACCTGTTCAACATGTTCTCGGGCGGCGCGCTGGAGCGCTTCAGCCTGTTCGCCCTGAACGTGGTGCCGTACATCTCGGCGTCGATCATCATCCAGCTGTGCGTCCAGATCTTCCCGAGCCTGCAGGCCATCCGCAAGGAAGGCGAGAGCGGTCGGCGCAAGATCACCCAGTGGACGCGCTACTCGACCGTCGTGCTCGCCGCCTTCCAGGCGATGGGCGTGGCGATCGCGCTGCAGGGCCAGGGTTTGGGCGGCGGCATCAACGTCGTCTACAACCCCGGCATCGGCTTCGTGCTGACGGCGATGATCTCGCTGACCGCCGGCACCATGTTCCTGATGTGGCTGGGCGAGCAGGTGACCGAGCGCGGCGTCGGCAACGGCATCTCGCTGATCATCTTCGCCGGCATCGTGGCCGGCTTGCCGGGCGCCGTCATCGGCACCCTGGAGCTGATCAATACCGGCGAACTCAACCCGCTGGCGGTGATCATCCTGTTCGCGCTGGTGCTGGCGGTGACCTACTTCGTGGTCTTCGTCGAGCGCGGCCAGCGGCGGATCACGGTCAACTACGCCCGCCGCCAGGGTGGCCGCCAAGCGTACATGAACCAGAGTTCGCACCTGCCGCTGAAGCTCAACATGGCGGGTGTGATCCCGGCGATCTTCGCCTCCAGCCTGATCATGTTCCCGGCCACGGCCGCGACCTGGTTCGGCGAGGGCGCGCAGGTCGGCTGGCTGTTCCGCCTGTCGCAGATGCTCGCCCCGGGCGAGCCGCTGCACATGATCCTCTACGGCGCGCTCATCATGGGCTTTGCCTTCTTCTACACGGCGCTGGTGTTCAACGCCCAGGAGACGGCGGACAACCTGAAGAAGTCGGGCGCGCTGATCCCGGGCATCCGTCCGGGCAAGGCCACCGCCGACTATATCGACGGCGTCCTGACCCGCCTGACGGCGGCCGGCTCGGTGTATCTGGTGGCGGTCTGTCTGCTGCCCGAGTTCCTGCGCGGCGCCTGGGCGGTCCCGTTCTACTTCGGCGGCACCTCGCTGCTGATCGTGGTCGTGGTGGTGATGGATTTCACCGCGCAGATCCAGGCCCACCTGATGTCGCATCAGTACGAGAGCCTGCTCAAGAAAGCCAACCTGAAGGGCGGTTCGCGCGGCGGCTTCGCGCGCTGAACGCGGTCCGGCGCGGTTGCGGCGAAAGCCGAAACCGTCCCGGCCCGCAAACGCCGGAGCACGGGCACCACTCCCCGTGCCGGAGCCCATGGCATCCCCGGATGCCGGGGGCTTCAAAATAACCCGAAGCCTTGGTATTATTTTCGATTCACTGCGCCGCCCCAACGCAGGGACGGCAGCCAAACTCAGCTGGAGATCGCGTAAATGGCGCGCATTGCGGGTGTCAACCTTCCCGTCCACAAGCACGTGTGGGTGGGGCTGCAGAGCATCTACGGCATCGGCCGTACCCGTTCCAAGAAGATCTGCGAGGTGGCCGGGGTCGAGCCGAGCACCAAGATCCGTGACCTGAGCGAGCCGGAAATCGAGCGCCTGCGCGCCGAAGTCGGCAAGTACGTGGTCGAGGGCGACCTCCGTCGCGAGGTCGGCATGGCCATCAAGCGCCTGATGGACCTGGGCTGCTACCGTGGCCTGCGTCACCGCCGCGGCCTGCCCGTGCGCGGCCAGCGCACCCGTACCAATGCCCGGACCCGCAAGGGCCCGCGCCGCGCGATCAAGAAGTAAGGATTAGCCCATGAGCAAGCCGGCTGCTGCCAAGACCAAGAAGAAGGTCAAGCGTGTCGTCACCGACGGCATCGCCCACGTCCAGGCCTCCTTCAACAACACCATCGTCACCATCACCGACCGCCAGGGCAACGCGCTGTCGTGGGCTACGTCGGGCGGTGCGGGCTTCCGCGGCTCGCGCAAGTCCACCCCGTTCGCCGCTCAGGTCGCTGCCGAGCGCGCCGGCAAGGCCGCGCTGGACTACGGTCTGAAGACTCTGGAAGTCCGCATCAAGGGGCCGGGTCCGGGTCGCGAGTCGGCGGTCCGTTCGCTGAACAACGTCGGCTACAAGATCACCAACATCGTCGACGTCACCCCGATCCCGCACAACGGCTGCCGCCCGCCGAAGAAGCGCCGCGTCTGAGGAGCTGAACGAAAATGGCTCGTTACATTGGTCCCACCTGCAAGCTCGCGCGCCGCGAAGGCGCCGACCTCAGCCTCAAGAGCCCGGCCCGTGCGCTCGACTCCAAGTGCAAGCTGGAGCAGAAGCCCGGCCAGCATGGCCCGGTCGCCCGCCGTGGCAAGCTCTCCGACTACGCCCTGCAGCTTCGCGAGAAGCAGAAGGTCAAGCGTATCTACGGTCTGCTGGAGCGCCAGTTCCGCAACTACTACAAGAAGGCCTCGACCAGGAAGGGCAACACCGGCGAGACCCTCCTGCAGTTGCTGGAGCAGCGTCTGGACAACGTCATCTACCGCATGGGCTTCGCCGTGACTCGCCCGCAGGCGCGCCAGATCGTGTCGCACCGCGGTGTGCTGGTGAACGGCAAGATCGTCAACCTGCCGTCCTACCAGGTCAAGGCCGGCGATCAGATCGCCCTGACCGAGCGCGCGCAGAAGCAGCTCCGTATCCAGGAGGCCGCCACCATGTCGCAGGACATGGACCTGGTGCCGAACTGGATCGAGGTCGATGCGAAGAAGTTCACCGGCGTGTTCAAGGCGGTGCCCGAGCGCTCCGACCTGCCCTCGGACATCAACGAGGCGCTGATCGTCGAGTTGTACTCGAAGTAATCCCTTTCAGGAGAGACGCTGACCATGTCGGTTACCGCCACCCAGGTGCTGCGTCCGCGCGGCATCGGCATCGAACGCATCGCCCCCAATCGCGCCAAGGTCGTGATCGAGCCGCTCGAGCGTGGCTATGGACACACCCTGGGCAACGCGCTGCGTCGCGTGCTGCTGTCCTCGATTCCCGGCTTTGCCATCACCGAGGTCGAGATCGACGGCGTGCTCCATGAGTACACCTCCGTCGAGGGCCTGCAGGAGGACGTCATCGAGGTGCTGCTGAACCTCAAGGATGTCGCCATCCGCATGCACAACGTCGACCAGACCACCCTGTCCCTGAGCAAGCAGGGCCCGGGCGTGGTCACCGCCGGCGACATCAAGGTCGATCACAACGTCGAGATCATCAATCCCGACCATGTGATCTGTACCCTCACCAAGGACACGGCGCTGAACATGCGCCTGAAGGTCGAGCGCGGCTTCGGCTATCAGCCGGCTGCCGCCCGTCGTCGTCCGGACGAGGAGACCCACGCCATCGGCCGTCTGATGCTGGATGCCTCGTTCTGCCCGGTCCGCCGTGTCGCCTACGCGGTCGAGGCGGCCCGCGTCGAGCAGCGCACCGACCTGGACAAGCTGGTGTTCGACATCGAGACCAACGGCACCATCGACGCCGAGGAGGCCGTGCGCACCGCTGCCGACATCCTCACCGACCAGCTGTCGGTGTTCGGCGACTTCAGCCAGCGCGATCGCGGCGCCAGCAAGCCGGCCACCGCCGGTATCGACCCGGTGCTGCTGCGCCCGATCGACGACCTGGAGCTGACCGTGCGCTCGGCCAACTGCCTGAAGGCCGAGAACATCTACTACATCGGCGATCTGATCCAGCGTACCGAGGTCGAGCTGCTCAAGACCCCGAATCTGGGCAAGAAGTCGCTCACCGAGATCAAGGAAGTCCTGGCCCAGCGTGGCCTGTCCCTCGGCATGAAGCTGGAGAACTGGCCGCCGGCCGGGCTGCAGCAGGGCATGCTGGGTTGACCGGCCGGGCGGATCCTTCCGCAAGCGCCTGGCCATCCTTGGCCGGGGATTCAAACCGGAAAGTCCGGCCAGGATGGCCGGGCTTGAAGATCAGGGACGATCACAAACGGAAACACGACCATGCGCCACCGTAAGTCCGGACGCAAGTTCAGCCGCACCAGCGCCCATCGCGAGGCGATGTTCAGCAACATGGCGGCCTCCCTGTTCAAGCACGAGCTGATCCGCACCACCCTGCCCAAGGCCAAGGAGCTGCGTCGGGTCGCCGAGCCGCTGATCACCATGGCCAAGACCGACGGCGTCGCCAACCGCCGCCTGGCTTTCGCGCGCCTGCGCGACAAGCAGGCCGTGGGCAAGCTGTTCGTCGAACTGGGCCCGCGTTACCGCGAGCGCCCGGGCGGCTACCTGCGCATCCTCAAGTGCGGCTTCCGCCCCGGCGACAACGCGCCGATGGCCTACGTGGAGCTGGTGGACCGCCCGCAGGCCCAGGCCGCCGAGGCCGCTGCCGAGTAATCGCCGGCACGCATCGCGCCACTCCGGAACCCCGGCTTCGGCCGGGGTTCTGCGTTTCCGGGGGCGATGTGGGCGCCATGCGGGGGCGAACGGCTGATCGATCGCCGCGCGCCGGGTATGCTCGGGTTTTCCTCCCCGGAGAGCCATCATGCTGCGCAGCGCCGCCTTTGCCCTGTCATTGTTCGTCAGTTTCTCCCCGTCCGCCGCCGACAAGCCGGTTGCGCTGGTCATCCATGGCGGCGCCGGCACCATGAGCCGCGAGGCGCTCACGCCCGAGCGTGAGGCGGAGATCCGCGCCGATCTCGATCGCGCGCTCGATGCCGGGCACGCGGTGCTGCGCACCGGCGGCAGCGCGCTCGATGCGGTGACGGCGGCGGTGGTGGTGCTGGAGGATTCCCCGCACTTCAACGCCGGCAAGGGCGCCGTGTTCAACGCCGAGGGCGTGAACGAGCTGGATGCCGCGATCATGGATGGTGCGACCCAACGTGCTGGCGCGGTAGCCGCCATCCACCGCACCAAGAACCCGATCAAACTGGCCCGTGCGGTCATGGAGCAGTCGCGCCACGTGATGCTGATCGGCGAGGGGGCGGAGAAGTTCGGCGAATCGGTCGGCATCGAGTTCGTCGACCCGGCGTACTTCCATACCGAGCACCGCTGGCAGCAGTTGCAGGACGCCAAGGCCAAGGAGGCCACCCAGGCCGCGCTGCCGCGCAGTCACTACTACGGCACGGTCGGCGCGGTGGCGCTGGATGCCGAGGGGCGCATCGCCACCGCCACCTCCACCGGCGGTACCACCAACAAGCGCTGGGGCCGGGTCGGCGACACGCCGGTGATCGGCGCCGGCACCTATGCCGGCGCGCGCTGCGGGGTGTCGGCCACCGGTACCGGCGAGTTCTTCATCCGCCTGATGGTGGCCTACGACATCTGTGCCCGCATGGACTACCGCGGCGACAGCCTGGCTGCGTCCGCTGAGGAGGTGGTGATGAAGCGGTTGCCGGCCTTGGGCGGTGACGGTGGCATCATCGCGCTCGATGCCGACGGTAACATCAGCGCGATCTTCAACACCTCGGGTATGTACCGCGGCTGGGTGAAGCCGGACGGCACACGCGGGACGGCGATCTTCAGGGACTGAGCGGTCATTTCGCAGGCGGTCGCGCCCGGCAGATCCAGGCGCGGCAAGGGCGGCGATCGCACCGTGGGCCGGCTGGGGACGCCCAGCCTGCGTGGGCGTCCCGGCCGAGGCTGCCGTAAGCCAGGCGGGTCAGTGGCTGTGCTCGATGTCCGGGTGTCGTCTTCAGGAGCGCGTGAGCGTGTCGGCCGGGGTCGGAGCGACGGCCCAGGCCGCACCGGCCCGCTCGATCCTCCCGGCGGCCCGGCAGGTGAGCGCGGCAGGCGCCGGTACGGGGACGCTGTCGCGCCGCTATGGCAGAATGCGAGGCTGTTTCGGCTCCCGCCGCCCACCTGCCAGACCTTCCCGCCCATGCTGATCTTCGAGCAGTCCCAGCCCGGCCGCACGGCCGCCGCGCAGCTTCCCGCCGATGTCGCCATTCCCGCCGACCTGCCCGCCGCGCTGCTGCGCGATACGCCGGTCGGCCTGCCCGAAGTGTCCGAGCTGCAGGCGGTACGCCATTACACCAATCTGTCGCGCAAGAACTTCTCGATCGACACGAACTTCTACCCGCTGGGTTCGTGCACGATGAAGTACAACCCGCGCGTGTGCCATTCGATGGCGATGCTGGACGGCTTCGTCGGCCGCCATCCGTACGCGCCCGACGCGCTGTCGCAGGGCTTCCTGAGCTGCATGTACGAGCTGCAGGAGATCCTCGCCGCGGTCACCGGGATGAAGGGCGGTGTGTCGCTGGCGCCGATGGCCGGCGCGCAGGGCGAGTTCGCCGGCGTGGCCATGATCATGGCCTACCACAAGCATCGTGGTGATCTGGAGCGCACCGAGATCATCGTCCCCGACGCCGCCCATGGCACCAACCCGGCGACGGCGGTGATGTGCGGCTGTACCGTGCGAGAGATCCCGACCCGGGACGACGGCGACATCGACCTCGAGGCGCTCAAAAAGGTGCTCGGCCCGAAGACCGCCGGCATCATGCTCACCAACCCAAGCACCATCGGCGTGTTCGAGCGCCGCATCGTCGAGATCGCCCGGCTCGTGCACGAGGCCGGCGGCCTGCTGTACTACGACGGCGCCAATCTCAACGCCATCCTCGGCAAGGTGCGCCCGGGCGACATGGGCTTCGACGCCATCCACATGAACCTGCACAAGACCTTCTCGACGCCACACGGCGGCGGTGGTCCTGGCGCGGGCGCGGTGGGCGTCAGCGAGCGGCTCAGGCCGTTCCTGCCGATCCCGATGATCGGCAAGAGCGAGGACGGCAGCTATCACTTCGTCCGCAAGAAGGACGCGCCGCTGAGCATCGGCCGGCTGTCGGCCTTCGCCGGCAACGCCGGCGTGTTGCTGCGCGCCTACGTGTACGCGCGCCTGCTCGGCCGCGAGGGCATGACCCGCGTCGCCGAGTACGCCACGCTCAACGCCAACTACCTGGCCAAGCGGCTGGCGGAGAAGGGTTTCACGCTCGCTTATCCCGAGCGCCGCGCCAGTCACGAGTTCATCGTCACCGTGGCGCCGCAGAAGAAGGCCCACGGCGTCACCGCGCTGGACTTCTCCAAGGCGCTGCTCGACCACGGCATCCACGCGCCGACCAACTACTTCCCGCTGCTGGTGCCCGAGTGCCTGCTGATCGAGCCGACCGAGACCGAGAGCAAGGAGACGCTCGACCGGTTCGTGGAGGTGATGGCCAAGCTGCTCGACGATGCCGCCAACGACACCGAGCGGATGAAGGGTGCGCCCTACACCACGCCGGTGCGCCGGCTGGACGACGTCAAGGCGGCCAAGGAGTTGGACCTGGCCTGGCAGCCGGCGGCCTGACCGCCGCCCAGGAGCGCGGCGATGGCCGACAGCAAGGGCAGCTTCGCGCCACGCGGCCCGGCGGGCATGTGGCGCGCCTTCCTGTGGTCGCTCAAGGGGCTGCGCGCGGCGTGGCTGGTCGAGTCCTCGTTCCGACTCGAGATCTACGCCTTCGCCGTGCTGGCGCCGCTGGGCTGGCATCTGGGCGAGGACGCGATCGAGCGCGTGCTGCTGATCGGCAGCCTGCTGCTGGTGATCAGCGCCGAGCTGCTCAACTCCGCCGTCGAGGCGGTGATCGAGCGCTACGGCCCCGAGCACCACGAGCTGGCCGGCCGCGCCAAGGACATGGGCTCGGCGGCGGTGTTCGTGCTGATGCTCAACGTGCTGCTGGTCTGGGGTTTGATTCTCGGCCCGCGCTACTTCGGTACCTGAGCCGGCCCGACCGGCCGCGCCCCGATCGCGGCGGCGGCCGCGTCGCGCAGCGCCGTCGGCGTCTCCAGTGGGGGCAGGCAGCGCGTGCCGATGCACAGATAGCCGACACCGCCCGGCCGCGCGGCGTAGATCGGCAGCACCGAGGCTTCCGGCGGCAACAGGACGCAGCGCAGTCCCTGCCGTCCGAGCTCGTTCGCGGCCTCGCGCCAGGCGCCATCGTCGCCGGCCGGCAGCCGGACCACGGCCTGCGCCGGCGGCTGCAGGAACTCGCGCAGCGCCGACAATAGCGTCGCGCAGCCGTGCGGGATCTCGCCCATCGTCGCCCAGCCGGCGCGCAGGGTGCGCTCGGCGGCATCCAGCCAGCGCGGCTCGGCGGTGAGGTGGCCCAGGCGCAGCAGCGCCCGCGCGGCGACGCCGTTGCCGCTGGGCAGGGCCTCGTCGCTGTACGGCTTGAGCCGGGCGATCAGCGGCTCGTGGTCGTCGGCGGTGAAGAAGAAGCCACCATGCTGGCGGTCCTCGAAGCGCGCGAGCAGCTGCTCCGCCAGTTCGACCGCCCAGCCCAGGTGGGCCGGATCGGGGTCGACGCGCAGCAGGTCGAGCAGGGCCTCCAGCAAGAAGGCGTGGTCGTCGAGGTAGCCGGGAAAGCGCGCCTCGCCGGCGTTCCAACTCGCGTACAGGCGGCCGTCGCGCCACAGCGCGCGGTGCAGGAAGGCGACCGTATCGCGCGCCCGCTGCGCGAGCGCGTCGCAACCGAGCCAGGCGGCGGCCTGTGCGAAACCGCTGGCGAGCAGGGCGTTCCAGGCGGTCAGCCGCTTGTCGTCACGGCTGGGGCGCACACGCCGCTCGCGCCGTGCGAACAGCCGCGCGCGGGCGGCGTCGCGTCGTTGCCGGGCCACATCGACAGGGAGGCCGAGCGCACTGGCCACCTCCTCCAGCGGGCGTGCGACGATCAGGTTCCAGGCGTGGCCCTCGAAGTTCGGCGGACGGTCCAGCCCCCAGTGCGGTGCCGCCACCGCCCACGACTCCGGCGACAACGCCTCCTGTACTTCGCTGCTGGCCCAGAGGTAGAAGCGGCCTTCCTCGCCCTCGCTGTCGGCATCCAGCGCGGCGCAGTAGCCGCCGTCGGGGCCGCGCATCTCCCGTTCCAGCCAGTCGGCGAGGCTCTCGGCGGCTTCCGCGAACCGCCCTTCGCCGGTCTGCGTCGCCGCGCGGGCGTACAGCGGCAGCAGCAGGGCGTTGTCGTAGAGCATCTTCTCGAAGTGCGGGATCGCCCACTGCGCATCCACGCTGTAGCGGCAGAAGCCGCCGCCGAGCTGGTCGTGGATGCCGCCGTCGGCCATGCGGCGCAGGCTGTGCAGGGCCATCCGGCGCCAGCGGCCGGCGCGGCCGCTGTCCGGCGAGGCGTCGGCGGCGTCCAGCAGCAGAGCCAGGTCCCCGGCATGCGGAAACTTGGGCGCATCGCCGAAGCCGCCGTGCTCGGGGTCGAAGCTGCGCTCCAGCCGCACCAGGCCCTCGCGCAGCGGCGCATCGTCGAGCGCATCGGCATGGCCCGGCGCGCGTCCGTACTCGCGCAGAAACTCGCCCAGCGCCGCGTTCTGTGCCATCACCTCATTGCGCCGGCGGTCGTACCACTGGCGTACCTGCTTGAGCACCTCGACGAACGCCGGCATGCCGTAGCGCGGTGTCTTCGGGAAATAGGTGCCGGCGAAGTAGGGCAGGTGGTCGTCGGGCGTCAGGAACACCGTCAGCGGCCAGCCGCCGCCACGGCGGGTGAGCGCCTGGTGGGCGAGCTGGTAGATGCGGTCGAGGTCGGGCCGCTCCTCGCGGTCGACCTTGATGTTGACGAACAGGGCGTTCATCACCGCCGCCGTGGCCTCGTCCTCGAAGCTTTCGTGCGCCATCACGTGGCACCAGTGGCAGGACGAGTAGCCGATCGACAGCAGGATCGGGCGCCGGCTGCTGCGCGCCAGCGCCAGCGCCTGCTCGCACCAGGGCCACCAGTCCACCGGGTTGTCGGCGTGCTGGCGCAGGTAGGGGCTGGTTTCGGCGGCGAGACGGTTGGGCATGGGCGTTTTCCCGACGGGTTCGTTGAGCCTACGCCGGCAGCCGTTAAACTGCCGCTTTGGCAGGAAGCATTTCCGTGAGTCGACCCGATTATCCGCCGCTGTACCTCAAGCGCGGCGAGGACCGTCGCCTGCGTGCCGGCCACCTGTGGGTGTTCAGCAATGAAGTGGACGTGGCGCGCAGCCCGCTGACGGCGTTCGCGCCTGGCGATCCGGTGAGTCTGTTCGATCACGCCGGCAAGCCGCTGGGCAGTGGCTACGTCAATCCGAACACGCTGATCGCCGCGCGGCTGGTGGACCGCGGCGGCCATGCGCTGGACCGCTCGCTGTTCGTGCATCGGCTCAAGGTGGCGCTGTCGCTGCGTCAACGCCTGCATCCCGAGCCGTACTACCGGCTGCTGTTCGGCGAGAGCGACGGTGTGCCGGGACTGGTGGTGGAGCGCTTCGCCGACGTGATCGTGGCGCAGACCACCACCGCCGGCGCCGAGCGGCTCAAGGACGCCATCGCCGAAGCCATCGAGAAGACACTGCGGCCGCGCGCGCTGGTCTGGAAGAACGACGCTGGCGCCCGCGCCATCGAGGGCTTGCCGTCCTATGCCGACATCGGCCTGGGCGAGTGCTCCGGCCCGCTGCGGGTGCGCGAGGGCGGGCTGGACTTCGAGGTCGATGCCATCGGCGGGCAAAAGACCGGCTGGTTTTTCGACCAGCGCGCCAATCGCGACCGGCTGGCGCCCTATGTCCCTGGCAAGCGCGTACTCGACGTGTTCAGCTATGTCGGCGCCTGGGGCCTGCGCGCGGCCGCCTTCGGTGCGGAACGCGTGGACTGCGTGGACGTGTCCGGCCGCGCGGTCGAGGCGATCGCCCGCAACGCCGCGCTCAACGGACTGGACGCGCGCGTGACGGCGATCGAGGCCGATGCCTTCGATTTCCTCAAGGCCGCGCGCGCCGAGCGCCGTCGCTGGGACGTGGTGATCCTCGATCCGCCGGCCTTCGTCAAGCGCAAGAAGGACTTCAAGGAGGGTGCGCTGGCTTATCGCCGCCTCAACGAGCTGGGGATGCAGGTGCTCGAACGCGACGGCATCCTGATCACCTGCTCGTGCAGCCACCACATGCCGCGCGCGGCACTGATGGAAGGCGTGCAGGCCGGCGCCCGTCACCTGGATCGTTTCGCGCAGATGATCGAGCCGCTGTCGCAGGCACCGGACCATCCGGTGCATCCGGCCATCCCCGAAACCGACTACCTCAAGGGTTACCTGTTCAGGACGACGCCTGCATGAGCTGGTTGCACGACATCGACCCCATCGCCATCCCCCTGCCGTTCTGGCCGCATGGCATTCACTGGTACGGCCTGATGTACGTGGCCGGCTTCCTCGTCGCCTGGTGGCTGGGCACGCGGCGGGTGAACGCCGGGCGGCTGCCGGGCGTGGACGCCAACGGTTGGGGCGATCTGATGTTCTACGCCATGCTCGGCGTGATCCTCGGCGGACGCATCGGCTATGTGCTGTTCTACGGCTTCGGTGACTTCCTGCGCGATCCGCTGATGCTGTTGCGCATCAACGAGGGCGGCATGAGCTTCCACGGCGGCCTGCTCGGCGTGATGGCGGCGGTGGCGTGGTGGTCGTGGCGCCGGCGTTTGCACATGTTCGACACGCTCGATTTCGTCGCGCCGCTGGTGCCCCCGGGCCTGGGTTTCGGCCGGCTCGGCAACTTCATCGGCGGCGAACTGTGGGGCAAGCCGACCGGCGGGCAGGGCGGCGTGGTGTTTCCCGATGCGCTGCCGCCGGAGCTGGCACGGCTGGACCTGCCCGCGTTGCGCGAGCTGCACCAGGCTGGCGCGCTGGAGGAGTTCGCGCGCTACCCCTCGCAGCTCTACCAAGCCGGGCTGGAAGGTCTGGCGATGTTCGCCGTGCTGTACTGGTTCTCGCGCAAGCCGCGTGCACGCTATGCCGTGTCCGGCCTGTTCGCGCTGCTCTACGGCGTGTTCCGCTTCGCGGTGGAATTCGTGCGCGAGCCGGACGCCCACATCGGCTACCTCGCCTGGGGCTGGCTGACCATGGGACAGCTGCTGAGCCTGCCGCTGGTGGCGGTCGGCGTCGTACTGCTGCTGATGTCGCGGCGCGCGCCGACGCTGAAGCCGGCAGGAGCGGCGTGAGCCACGGCCCCCCGGGTGCGCCGGATTTCGGTGGCGGCTGACGCCGCGCCTGCATGTAGGGACGGGAGACGATGAAGCAATACCTGGAACTGCTCCGCCACGTGCTCGAACATGGCGTCGACAAGGCCGACCGCACCGGCACCGGCACGCGCTCGGTGTTCGGCTGGCAGATGCGCTTCGATCTGAACGAAGGGTTTCCGCTGGTCACCACCAAGAAGCTGCACCTGCGTTCGATCGTGCACGAGCTGCTGTGGTTCCTGAAGGGCGAGACCAACATCGCCTACCTGAAGCAAAACAAGGTCAGCATCTGGGACGAGTGGGCCGACGAGCACGGCGAGCTCGGCCCGGTGTACGGCAAGCAGTGGCGGGCCTGGGCGACGGCCGACGGGCGTACGGTGGACCAGATCCGCTGGGTGCTGGACGAGATCCGCCGCAACCCCGATTCGCGCCGGCTGATCGTCAGCGCCTGGAACGTCGGCGAGCTGGACAGGATGGCGCTGATGCCCTGCCACACGCTGTTCCAGTTCTACGTCGCCGAGGGCAGGCTGAGCTGCCAGCTGTACCAGCGCTCGGGCGACATCTTCCTGGGCGTACCGTTCAACATCGCCAGCTACGCGCTGCTGACGCACATGGTGGCGCAGGTGTGCGGCCTGGGCGTGGGCGATTTCGTGCACACGCTGGGCGATGCGCATCTGTATTCGAACCACTTCGAGCAGGCGCGCGAGCAGCTCGCGCGGACGCCCAGGCCGTTGCCGAAGCTGCGCCTGAACCCAGAGGTGTCCGACCTGTTCGCCTTCCGTTACGAGGACATCGAAATCCTCGACTACGACCCGCACCCGGCGATCAAGGCGCCGGTGGCGGTATGACCGGGCTGGTGGTCATCGCCGCGCTCGATCGCAACCGCGCGATCGGCCGCGGCAACGCACTGCCGTGGCGCTTGCCGGACGACCTCAGGCGCTTCAAGGCGCTCACCCTGGGCAAGCCGGTGCTGATGGGCCGCAGGACCGCCGAGTCGCTCGGCCGTGCCTTGCCGGGACGGCGCAACCTGGTGCTCACCCGCCACGGACGGGTGCCGTTCGAGGGCATGGAAC
>JBEQAM010000002.1:0-25915 GCA_041640375.1 Rehaibacterium sp.
GCGCCGTCGTCCGGCATGGCGACCAGCCGCACCGGCGAGCAGGCGAACAGGCGGGCGCCGAACGCGGCGGCGGCGCGGCGCACAGCGGCGTGCTCGCCGACCGGGCGCAGCGAGATCACGTACCATCCCGCCAGTCGCGCGGGCTTGCGCGGAGAATCCATACGCGTCAGCTTCGCATACCGCCTCCGGACTGCCCATGACCCATCCTTCCAGCGATGCCCTGCTCGCCGAGCTGGCGGCGCATTACGACGGCATGCCGCCGACCCGCGCGATGGGCGTACGCGTGCTCGGTTACGACGGCCAGACGCTGCGCCTGTCGGCGCCGCTGGCGCGCAACGTCAACGACAAGGGCTGTGCCTTCGGCGGCAGCCTGGCCGGGTTGATGACGCTGGCCGCCTGGGGGCTGGTGACGCTCAAGCTGGGCGAGGCCGGGTATCGCGCCGAGGTCTACGTGGCCGACAGCCAGGTGCGCTATCTGGCGCCGCTGTACGACGAGCTGGTCGCCGAGGCGTGGCTGGCCGCGGGCGAGTCGTGGGACGACTTCCTCGCCGCCTACGCCGTCCGCGGCCGGGCGCGCGTCACGCTGAGCGCCTGCGTGCGCCTGCCCGGCGGCGGCGAAGCCGCCAGCTTCACCGGCCGCTTCGCTGCGCTGGCGCCGAAGGCCGGGTGACGGCGGCGGTCCGGATGGGCAAGAATGCGGCCATGACGACGCGACTGCAGCGCCTGCTTCCGATCGCCCTCGTGCTTCTGCTGGCCGCCTGCGCCAGCGAGGGCGTGCGTCAGCGCACTCTCGACTCCACCCTCTACCAGTACGCCGGTGCGGTGCGCTGGGGCGGGCTGGACCAGATCTGGGGCTATGTCGACCCCAAACTGCGCGAGGAGCGCCCGCTGACCGCGCTGGAGATGGAGCGGCTCGGCCTGTTCCGGGTGACCGGCTACCAGGTGGTCAGCAGCAGCGAGACCGCCGAGGGCAACATCGTGCGCCTGGCCCAGATCGGCGTGGTCAACCGCCACACCCAGGCCGAGCGCGTGATCGGCCACCGCGAGGAATGGCGCTGGGACGCCGAGGCCAAGCGCTGGTGGCTGATCAGTGGCGTGCCGGAGCTCGGCGGCGGGCGCTGAGCGGCGCACAGGCAGGGCCGAGAGCACCATGGACCCCGGCTTGCGCCGGGGTGACGACGCTTCGATGCCCTTCCCGGCCCCCGCTTCTTTGCGCCTTTCACCTGCCTGCGCGACAATCGCCGCCCCCATGCCGCCAAGCCCCACGGAACCGCCGTGCTCGAACGCCTGCCCGAATTCATCGGCAACCACCCGATCCTCAGCCTCGCCTTCGTCGGCCTGACCGTCGCCCTCGTCGCGATGGAGATCGCCCGCCTGACCCGCCCGTTCAAGGCGGTCACGCCGGCCCAGCTCACCCAGCTGATCAACCGCGAGAACGCGCTGGTGGTCGATGTCAGCGCCATCGCCGACTTCGAGAAGGGCCATATCCTCGGTGCCCGGCACGTGGCGATGAGCCAGTTCGACCCGGAGAACAAGATGCTGGCCAAGGTGAAGGACTTGCCGGTGGCCGTGGTCTGCCGCAACGGCCTGACTTCCAGCGATGCCGCCAAGCGCCTGGCCAAGGCCGGCTTCACCAAGGTCTACTGGCTCGATGGCGGCCTGGCCGCCTGGCAGCAGGCCGAGCTGCCGCTGGCCAAGGGCCGCGGCTGAACCCCGGCTCCGCGTGCCGGGCTTGATTTTGCCGGCCCGGGGCCGCATGGGATAATCGCAATCTTTCCTCTTACTTCACCCCCGGAGTCATTCCATGGCCGACGAGACCACCAACGGCGCCGCCGCCGCTGCCGACAACACCGCCGCGCAGGGCGCCCAGTTCACGATCCAGAAGATCTACCTGAAGGACGTCTCGTTCGAGGCCCCGAATGCGCCGGCGATCTTCACCGAGCAGAACGTCCAGCCGCAGCTCAACCTCAACCTCAGCCAGTCGGTCACCGGCCTGGCCCAGGACGTGTTCGAGGTCGTGCTCAGCCTGACCCTGACCTGCACGGTGGGCGACAAGACCGCCTACCTCGCCGAGGTCAAGCAGGCGGGCATCTTCGGCCTGCAGGGCTTCGACGCCCCGACCCTGGACGGCATGCTGGGCACCTACTGTCCGAACGTGCTGTTCCCCTACGCCCGCCAGATGATCAGCGATCTGGTGCAGGGCGGCGGCTTCCCGCCGTTCTACCTGCAGCCGATCAACTTCGAGGCGCTGTACGCCGAGGGCCTGCGCCGTCGCGCCGAGCAGATGCAGGCCGAGCAGTCGCCGGCCGGCAACGCCTGAGCCCGCAAGTCGGAACCGCGTGCATGAGCCGGTGGGCATGAGCACGGCCGATCTTCGCGTCGCCGTGCTTGGTGCGGGCTCCTGGGGCACCGCGCTGGCCGCGCTGATCGCCCGCAACGGGCATCGGTGCGTGTTGTGGGGCCGCGATGCCGAGCAGGCGGCGGCCATCCGCGAACGGCACGAGAGCCCGCGCTACCTGCCGGGCATCGCCCTGCCCGAGTCGCTCGAAGCCACCGTCGAACTCGCCGAAGCCGTGCCCGGCGCCGGCCTGCTGCTGGTGGCGACGCCGAGCCATGCCTTTGCCGACACGGTGCGCGCCCTCGCGCCGTTGCGCGCGCCGAATGTCGGCGTCGCCTGGGCCACCAAGGGCTTCGAGCCCGGCTCCGGCCGCTTCCTGCACGAGGTCGCCGCCGAGGCGCTCGGCGCCGACGTGCCGCTGGCCGTGGTCACCGGCCCGTCGTTCGCCAAGGAGGTCGCGCAGGGCCTGCCGACCGCGGTCACCGTGCACTCGGACGACGATGCCTTCGCGCAGACGGTCGCCGGCGTGCTGCACGGCCCGACCTTCCGCGCCTACACCGGCAACGACCTGCTCGGCGCCGAGCTGGGCGGCGCGATGAAGAACGTGCTGGCGGTCGCCACCGGCGTCGCCGACGGCATGGGCCTGGGTCACAACGCCCGCGCCGGCCTGATCACCCGCGGCCTGAACGAGATGCTGCGCCTGAACGCGGCCCTCGGCGGGCGCGCCGAAACGCTGATGGGCTTGGCCGGCCTTGGCGATCTCGTGCTCACCTGCACCGGTGATCTGTCGCGCAACCGTCGGCTCGGCCTGGCGCTCGGCCGCGGCCAGTCGATCAGGGAGGCGGTCGCCGCGATCGGCCAGGTGGTCGAGAGCACCCAGACCGCCGACGAGGTGATGCGTCTGGCCAACCGCCACGGCGTCGAGCTGCCGATCTCCTCGCTGGTGCAGCGCGTGCTGCGCGAGGAGATCACGCCCGCCGAGGGCCTGCAGCTGCTGCTGGCGCGCGAGCAGAAGCCGGAGTATCCGCAGGACCTGCTTCACCTCTGAGTCTGGGCCACGCGGCCGCCAGTGCCGCGCACCCCGGCCCGTCGCCGACCGTGGTCCGTGGTCGGCCCGCAAACAAAAAGCCCGGCACAGACCGGGCTTTTTGCTGTTTCGCCGGCCGGCCGCGCGCGGCGTGGCAGGCCGGTGTCGAACATCAGAAGCTGATGCGCGGACCGATGAAGTATTCCTGGTCGCCATCGACGAACTTGACATCGGCCACCAGACCGAAGTTCTGGGTGAACTTGTACTGGGCGCCGACGCGGCCGTAGAACTCGCTGTCGATGTCGTCGCCGTTCTCGTAGCCGGCGAAGACGTAGCCCTCGAAGCTCGGCGCCAGCATGCCGCGCACGCCGACCTCGGTGAACCAGCCGTCCAGGCTGCTGAAACCGCTCACCTTGGCGCGCTGGTAGGCGGCGCGGGCGACCAGGTCGGCGTTCTGGCCGAGGCTGTGGTTGTAGCCGACGCCCAGGTTCCAGTAGTCGATGTCGATGGTGCTGCGCGACACGTCGTACTGGGTGTAGCCGCCGAAGGCGTGAAAGTTGGAACCCAGGGCCACGGAGCCCTTCAGGCCCCAGCCGTCGACCTTCGGGCTGCCGCTGACGCGGCTGTAGCCGCCTTCGATGTAGTTGTAGGACAGCTCGCTCGCCTGGGCGGCGAAGGGCAGGGCGGCGGTGAGCGCCAGGGCCAGCAGAGTACGCTTCATAGGAAACCTCGTTGGTTTTGTCGTTGGGACCGCCTGGGGGCAGTGCGGCGCAGTATTCCAACGCCTGTTTGACGGCGTGCTGAACATTCGCGCCGGGTTGCCCGGCGTGGTTGGGCGGCGTTCAGCCGGCGCCGGCGAAATCGTGCTGCCGCCAGGCCTCGTAGACCACCACCGCCACGGCATTGGAGAGATTGAGGCTGCGGTTGCCCGGCCGCATCGGCAGGCGCAGGCGCTGCGCGGGCGGCACCGAGGTCAGCACGTCCTCGGGCAGGCCGCAGGTTTCCGGGCCGAACAGCAGGCTGTCGTGGGCGCGCCAGGCGACGCGGTCGTAGCGCACGCTGCCGCGCGTGCTGAACGCGAACAGGCGGGTCTCGCCGATCGCCGCCAGGCAGGCGGGCAGATCGTCGTGCACCGCCAGCGCGGCGTACTCGTGGTAGTCGAGTCCGGCGCGGCGCAGGCGGCTGTCGTCGAGCTCGAAGCCCAGCGGTCGGATCAGGTGCAGGCGGGCGCCGCTGTTGGCGCACAGCCGGATCACGTTGCCGGTGTTGGGCGGAATCTCCGGCCGGAACAGGATGACGTTGAACATGCGCGCATTATCGGCGCGCGTGGCCGCCGGGCGGGGATCAGGTGCGCGGGCAGGCCCAATCGCGGCTGCGCAGCCGGAGCGGCAGGTCGGCCGGGGTGCTGATCAGCCAGCGGGCAGGGGCGCTGCGGGTGGTGCCGTCTTCGCAGGCCGGGGCCGGTTCGGCGGTGAGCTCGGCGCCGTCGAGCAGGCGCTGGACGGCGGACTGGATCGATGTCGGCGGAGTGGGGCGATGGCCGAGCACGCTGTGCGCGAGCAGCATCAGGCCGAGCAGCGGCAGGGCGAACAGGCCGCGCAGCAATTGGGTCTTGAGCAACATGGCGGGCATCCGGGATCGGGGGGTTCCACCGGATAGGATGCAGAACCCGTGCCATTGGTTACATCATTGATTCCAAAGAAAATATTTTGCGCGGCAGGTGTCCGGAAGCGGACAGGCGTCCGACCTCGGACAACGGCGGCCTGGGGCAAATGCGGTTCAGCCGCAGGCGCGCAGGGGTTCGCGCCGGGCCCGCTCGACCTCGGCGGGGGTCGCGGCCGTCGGCGTGTCCGGAAAATCGATCCGCGCCACCCATTGGCGGCCGCGCCCGTCGCGCAGATTGCTCAGCCCCTCGTAGCGCCGCAGCCGGCGCCCGTCGCGGGTGTAGGCGACGTCGATGTGCGGCGCGATCCAGCCGAGCACGCCGCCGAGCCTGAGCCGGAACAGTTCGGCCGGCCGTGCGTCGATGTCGACCCGGCCCTGGTGGCGAACCCGGAACGCGAACGCCTGCCCGCGTGCCGGGATGGCGAAGCGCAGCGCCACCGCCTCGCCGGCCAGCAGCCGGTCCCACTCGCGACGGATGAACTCGTCGAAGCCGGCATCGGCGACCAGTTCGGCCGCCACGGCGAGCCGGGCGCGGCGCTCGCCCTCGCCGGCCGGGTCGTGCACGAACAGCTCGATGTCGCCGTCCTGCCAGCGCAGCCCTTCGCGGTAACCGTCGCGCCCGTCCTCCAGCACGAAGGCGGGGGCGATCGGCGAGGGCGTGTAGTCGATCCGCTTGCGCGCGAACGGTGCCCCGTCCGGACAACGGTAGATCACCCAGCGCTCGCGCAGGCTGGCGCCGTCGAAGCGCTGCAGGTGCTGCTCGACGTAGAGCAGGCGGCCATCCTCGGGGGCGTGGGCGCGGCCGCTGTAGGCCTGCCAGCCGGCCCAGGCCGGCGTGGCGGCGAGCAGCAGCGACAGTGCCAGGCGTCTCACCATGGGATGTCGCGACCGTCGCGGTCCACGAAGCGCCCGCTGTCGGCCGGGCCGTGACGCTCCAGCAACGCCAGCAGCGCGTCGGCGGCGTCCTCCGGTGACGTCGGCGCGTTCTCGCCGCCCATGTCGGTACGGATCCAGCCCGGGTTGGCGGCCAGCACGGACACGCCCTGCGGCGCCAGCGCGTGGGCCAGCTCGCGGGTGGCCATGTTCAGCGCCGCCTTGGCGATGGCATAGCTCGGCGAGCGGAACTCGTGTACGCCGCTGAGCGAGGCCATGGCGCTGCCGATGTTCAGCACGACCGCCCGTTCACCCTGCGCCAGCAGCGGCGTCAGCGCTTGGGTGAGCAGGAACGGCGCCATCGCGTTCACGCGGAAGCTGTGATCGAGGGTGTCGGCCTCGATCGCGCCGAAGCGCTCGCCTGCCGGCAGCACGCCGGCGTTGTTGATCAGCAGGTCCAGGCCGTCGAACACCAGGCCGGTCTCGCGGGCCAGCTCGGCGATGCTGGCCGGCCTGGCCAGATCGACCTGCAGCACGTGCAGATGGCCCGGGTGTGCGGCAGCCAGCTGGGTGAGCGCGTGGGCGCGGCCGGGATGGCGGCAGGCGGCGGCAACGCGATCGCCGCGGGCGAGCAGCCGCCGCACGAAGGCCAGCCCGAGCCCGCGGTTGGCGCCGGTGACCAGGACTCGTCTCATGACTCCACCTGCACGCATCGCCGGGCACTATGCCCCCCGTCGCAGTGTAGAGCCCGTCAACGGACGGCAGGTGGCCGGGCCGGCCGGCGCTGCTAGGATGCCGGCTCCCGGCCGCCCGGTCCGGCCGCCATCGATCCAACCAGGGAGACGGTATGACTCACACCTTTCGATCCTTGCGCACGCCCGTCCTGGGCCTGGCCCTCGCCGCCGCCGCATTGCTGCCGCGCCTGGCCGCCGCCGACGGCATCGACATCCCCTACGAGGAGTTCACCCTGCCCAACGGCCTGCGGGTGATCGTGCACGAGGACCGCAAGGCGCCGATCGTCGCAGTCAACGTTTGGTATCACGTCGGCTCCAAGGACGAGAAGCCGGGCAAGACCGGCTTCGCCCACCTGTTCGAGCACCTGATGTTCCAGGGCTCGGAGAACTACCGGGGCGAGTATTTCGCGCCGTTCGAGCGGGTCGGCGCCACCGGCATGAACGGCACCACCAACACCGACCGCACCAACTACTTCCAGAACGTGCCGACCACCGCGCTGGACATGGCGCTGTGGATGGAATCCGACCGCATGGGGCACTTTCTCGGCGCGGTCACCCAGGAGCTGCTCGACGAGCAGCGCGGCGTGGTGCAGAACGAGAAGCGCCAGGGCGAGAACCAGCCCTATGGCCGGGTCTGGGAGGCGCTGAGCGCGGCCAGCTACCCGGCCGGGCATCCGTACAGCTGGACCACGATCGGCTCGATGGAGGATCTCGAGGCCGCTTCGCTCGACGACGTGAAGGAATGGTTCCGGACCTGGTACGGCCCCAACAACGCCGTGCTGGTGCTGGCCGGCGACATCGACGTGGCGACGGCAAAGGAGAAGGTCGCCCGCTACTTCGGCGACATCCCGGCCGGCCCGCCGCTGACCCGTAAGAACGCCTGGGTGGCGGCGCGCCAGGAGTCCACCCGCGAGACCATGTACGACCGCGTGCCGCAGGCGCGCATCTACAGGGTGTGGAACGTGGCCGAGTACGGTCAGCCCGACATGGACCGCCTGCAGTTGTTCGCCCGCGTGCTCGGCGGCAGCGCCTCCTCGCGGCTCGACCGGCGCCTGGTGCACGAGCTGCAGTGGGTGGACAACATCACCGCGCAGGCCTGGCCGCAGGAGCTGTCGGGCAACTTCATGATCGTCGCCACCGTCAAGCAGGGCGTCGATCCGGCGCGGGTCGAGGCGGTCATCGAAGAGGAGCTGGGCCGGCTCCTCGCCCAGGGGCCGACCGCGCAGGAGCTCGAACGCGCCCGCACCGTGTTCAAGGCCGCTTTCGTGCGTGGCATCGAGCGGGTCGGTGGCTTCGGCGGCAAGTCCGATGTGCTGGCCGAGTGCGCGGTGTACACCGGCAACCCCGGTTGCTTCCGCGACAGCCTGGCGCGGCTGGAGCGTGCCACCCCGGCGGAGGTGCGCGAGGCCGCCGCACGCTGGCTGAGCCGAGGCGACCACACCCTGACCGTGCTGCCGTTCCCGAGCTACTCCACCATCGCCAGCGACGTCGACCGTGCGCAGGGCGTGCCGCCGGTCGAGGAGTTTCCGGACGTCAGCTTCCCGGCGCTGCAGCGCGCCACCCTGGCCAACGGCATGCAGCTGATCCTGGCCGAGCGGCGCGAGATCCCGGTGGTGCAGATCAGCATGGAGTTCGCCGGCGGCTATGCCGCCGATGCCGGCCGCAAGCTCGGCACCTCCAGCTTCACCATGGCGATGCTCGACGAGGGCGCCGGCGAATACGGGGCGCTGGAGCTGGCCGCGGCGGTCGAGGCGCTGGGCGCCAACATCGGCAGCGGCGCCAGCCTCGACGCGGCCAGCGTCAGCCTGTCCGCGCTCAAGGAGAAGCTCGAGCCCTCGCTGGCGCTGTTCGCCGACGTGGTGCGCCGGCCGCGCTTCGACCCTGCCGAGATCGAGCGCGTGCGCAAGCAGTGGCTGGCCGGCATCGCCCAGGAGAAGGCGCGGCCGAACGCGATCGGCTTCCGTCTGCTGCCGCCGCTGTTGTACGGCGAGGGGCACCCCTACGCGATCCCGTTCACCGGCAGTGGCAGCGAAGCCTCGATCGCGGCGCTGACCCGCGAGGAGCTGGTCGACTGGCACCGTGACTGGCTGCGCCCGGACAACGCCACCGTGATCGTGGTCGGCGACACCACCCTGGCCGAGATCGTGCCGCTGCTGAACAAGCATTTCGGCGACTGGAAGGCGCCGGCCTCGCCGCTGCCGCCGCGGGAGATTCCGCCCGTCGAGCGGCCGGCGCAGTCGCGGGTGTTCCTGGTCCACCAGCCCGGCGCGATCCAGGCCAACATCCTGGTCGGCCAGCTGGTCAATTCGACCATGGACGAGCAGGCGCTCGACTTCGACATCGCCAACGGCGTCTTCGGCGGCACCTTCACCTCGCGCATCAACATGAACCTGCGTGAGGAGAAGAGCTGGTCCTACGGCGCCTTCAGCTCGGCCTCCGGTGCCAGGGGCCAGCGCCCCTGGATCGTCTCGGCGCCGGTGCAGATCGATCGCACCGTCGACGCCATCGGCGAGATCCGGCGCGAGATCGCCGAATTCGCCGGCGGTGCCCGCCCGGCCAGCGAGGACGAGGTCGACAAGATCAAGGCCCGTAACATCCGCGCCATGCCCGGGGCCTACGAGACCGCCGGCGCCGTGCTCGGCACCATCAGCGGCATCGTCCGCTACGGCCGCCCGGACGACTACGTGCGCCAACTGCAGGCGCGTACCGAGGCGATGACCGTCGAGGCCGTGCGGGCCGCCGCCGGCCTGCTCGACCCGGATGCCCTGACCTGGGTGATCGTCGGCGATCTGGGCAAGATCGAGCAGCCGGTCCGCGCGCTCGGCCTGGGCGAGGTGCGGGTGATGGACGCCGACGGCAACCTGCTGCGCTGATGGCGGGAAGCTGAACGGCGGCGCGCGGGCTTCGGCGCACACTCTGTTCAGCGACGATGGGCGGGGCGACAATCCCGCCCATCGTCGTTCATGCCTCGAGGATCGCCACGATGCGCCAGCTCCTGATCGCCGCCGCCCTCGCCGCTCCCGTCCTGCTCGCCGGCTGCGTATGGGTGAAGATGGCCCCGGGCGCGCAGAACGTGCGGGTCGTTCCGGCCGGGCAGGAGCTGACGGCCTGCCAGCGGCGCGGCGAGATCGCCGTCTCGGTCAAGGACAGCGTCGCCTTCTACGAACGCAACCAGCTCAAGGTGCGTGACGAGCTGGAGACCCTGGCCCGCAACGAGGCGGTCGGCCTGGGTGCCGACACCATCCAGCCCCGGACCGAGCCGCGCGAAGGTGAGCAGCGCTTTGTCGCCTACAGCTGCGGCGGCGCCGCCCCGGTCGCACGCGGTGTGCGCGACGGCACGCCCCGCGCCGGCGAGGCGGAGACCTTTCCGATCGACGAGCGCTGAATACGAGCACCCGGGAGCAACCTCCCGGTTCCGCCTGCAGGTCCGATGCGATGATCCGCAGAGCGGGCCGGGAAGAAGCCGGGACGCTGCTTCCGTCGGCTGCCCGGGCGGATGCTTGACAATCCGGGAGGGGGGGGGTGATACCAAGCCGGGTCGCGGCTGAATGGAGCCGCGTCATGCGTTTCGAATAGGGAGGTTTGACATGCGTAAAGGCTTGATTTGTCTGGTTCTTGCGGCTGCAACGTCGGTGTTTACGCCTGCCTTCGGTGCCGGGGGCGATCTCGATGGCAAGGCCCTGGAAAGGGCGGCAGTCAAACGCGAGCTGGCCCATCACCTGGCGCCGATCAAGTCGGATCAGGATCTGCAGCGCCTGCTGCGGGAGGATGATCCTGTGCTCGCGCCGTTGAGGGCGCTTTCGCCCGCAGCGCAGGCGCGTTTCGTGCGGTCGCTCCGCTTCACGGAGCGGGGCTTGGCCAGTTTCTATTACGGCGATTTCAGGGAGGAGCTGACGGCGAGCCAGTCCTACCGGCTGCTCTCACTGTTCGGAGCACAGGACTCACTGGGCGCGATTCCCGGTCTGCGTGTGGAATCCCAAGCGGATTTCGCGGTATTGGAGTACAGCGGTCAGGAGCCGGTGGTCGGTGACTACGAGGGGTATGAGTGTGTCTCCCGGGCCACCTGCAAGAGGGCTCCGCTTCATATCTGCATCGGGTCCAACTGCTGAGTGCATGCGTGCGGCGTCGGGGCGACGCCGCACGCATCTGAAACCCGGAGCGTGTAGATGAGATCCGCTGTCGCCCTTCTTCTATCGCTGGCCATGGTGTGCGCGCCCCCCCGGTCGTCTGCCGGCGGCGATCCGGTCGCGTTCGATCAGCTGTACGACCGCTTGCAGGGCGTCGAGCGGGCCCTGTTCGCTTCCCATTCGAGCAGGGAGATCGGCCGGCGGCTCACGGAGGCATTCGCTGACGGATTCGGCAAGGCGCTCTCCGCGCGCGGGCTGCAGGCGTTGAGCGACGAGGAGCTGCGTCCGTTGCTGCGAGCTTGGTATCTGGTCGCCGCGCAGGCCAGAGCCGCGCAGCAGCTGGAAGGCTTCCAGGCCACGCTCGCGGAGATGGACCGGCGCGGCATCGCCATGCCCGCGGACTTTGTGTTGCAGTACGGGCTGCTGGTGATGTTCCGCCGCCTCGACGAAGCGCGGATAGTGGCTGAGCGGCATCCCGAATTGCGCCTGGAGCCCGTTCCGCCAGTCGAGAACGTCGCCACTGTCGTGTCGAAGGGGGCGACGGTGCTCGTCATCGAGGAGGCGGGTGCGCGGCTCCGGAAAGCGGCGGTCGAGTTCGGCCGCGGTCGGGTGCTGGTGGCCATGGTGCATCCCCGCTGCGCTTTCTCACGGGCGGCGATGGAGCAGATCCAGTCGCGCCGACAGCTGCTCGATCGTTTCGATGAAGTGATCTGGATCGCGCCGATCGATTCGAGACTGGATCTTGCCACGCTGCTGCGATGGAACGCGGATCATCCCCAGGCCCGCATCGAGTTGCCGGTGAGCTGGGAAGAGTGGCCGTTCATCGAAACCTGGGAGACGCCGTCCTTCTTCCAGCTTCAGAGCGGGGTGCCGGTGGCCACGCACGCCGGCTGGCCGCGCGAAAGCGGGCTTGAGGATTTCGAGCGTTTCCTCCGGTCGGTCGAATAGGCCCCGCGCCGGCGAGGCGGAGACCTTTCCGATCGGCGAGCGCTGAACGGGTTCCGTCTCGCGCTCCGTGAGACGCGCGGGTGCGGCAGGGGGTGGAAGCTAGTAACATCCGACGGCTTACACTTCCAAACCCGACCGTACGCCCATGCTGTTCCAGCACGTTTCGATCGCCGGCCTGGCGCACATCGACGCCCCGCGCACGCTGACCTCCGCGGAGATCAACGCGCGCCTGAAGCCGACCCTCGACCGCCTGAAAATCCGCATCGACGTCCTGCAGGACATCGCCGGCATCTACGCCCGCCGCCTCTGGGACGACGACATGCAGGCCTCCGACGCCGCCACCCTGGCCGCCGAGAAGGCCCTGGCCGACGCCGGCGTGCCGCGCGAGAAGATCGGCCTGCTGGTCAACACCTCGGTCAGCCGCGACTACCTGGAGCCGTCCACCGCCAGCATCGTCTCCGGCAACCTCGGCCTGTCCGAGCACTGCCAGAACTTCGATCTGGCCAACGCCTGCCTGGCCTTCCTCAACGGCATGGACGTCGCCAGCCGCATGATCGAGCGCGGCGAGATCGACTACGCCCTGGTGGTCGACGGCGAGACCGCCAACCTCGCCTACGAGAAGACCCTGGAGCGTATGAGCGCCCCGGACATCACCGCCGAGGCGTTCCGCAACGAGCTGGCCACGCTGACCCTGGGCTGCGGCGCCGCCGCCATGGTGCTGGCGCGCAGCGAGCTGGTGCCGGACGCGCCGCGCTACAAGGGCGGCGTCACCCGCGCCGCGACCAAGTGGAACGGCCTGTGCCGCGGCAACCTCGACCGCATGGTCACCGACACCAAGATGCTGTTGATCGAGGGCGTCAAGCTGGCCCAGCTCACCTTCGCCGCCGCCAAGGCGGCGATGGGCTGGGTGGTGGAGGAGCTGGACGAGTTCGTCATCCACCAGGTCAGCCGCGTCCACACCGAGGCCTTCATCAAGGCCTTCGGCATCGATCCGCGCAAGGTCCACACCATCTTCCCCGAACACGGCAACATCGGCCCGGCTTCGGTGCCGATCGTGCTGAGCAAACTGCGCGAGCTCGGCCGCCTCAAGAAGGGCAAGCGCGTCGCCCTGCTCGGCATCGGCTCGGGCCTGAACTGCTCGATGGCCGAAGTGGTCTGGTAAACCGCGGGGTGCGCCCTGCATTCCCGTTGCATGGGCCGGTATTTCCGGCCCATGTCGTTTCCGGCGCCCGCCTACCGGCATGGTTGATTCCGCGATGAACTACCCCGACTACCCCTTCACTGGCCACCGCTTCGAAGTGCGCCCCGGCATCGGCATGCACTACCTCGACGAGGGCCGGGGCGAGCCGGTGCTGATGCTGCATGGCAATCCGTCCTGGAGCTATTACTGGCGCAGGCTGGTGCTCGGGCTACGCGAGCGCTACCGCTGCATCGTCCCCGACCACGTCGGCATGGGCCTGTCGGACAAGCCGGACGACACGCGCTACCGCTATACCCTGCAGAGCCGCATCGACGACCTCGCAGCGCTGGTCGATCGCCTCGACCTCGGCGACCGCATCACCCTCGCCGTGCACGACTGGGGCGGCATGATCGGCTTCGGCTGGGCACTGCGGAACCCCGCGCGGGTGAGGCGGCTGGTGGTCCTCAACACCGCCGCCTTCCCGCTGCCGAGCGACAAGCCGATGCCCTGGCAACTCAAGATCGGCCGCGACTACAACCTCGGCGCGCTGGCGATCCGCGGCTTCAACGCCTTCGCCGCCGGCGCGGCGCGTTTCGGTGTCGCGCGGCCGATGCCGGCCGACGTGCGCCGCGCCTACACCGCGCCCTACGACTCCTGGCGCAACCGCATCGCCACCCTGCGCTTCGTGCAGGACATCCCGCTGTCGCCGCGCGATCGCGCCTGGGCGCTGGTGGAGGAGGCCGGCAGGCGCCTGCCCGAATTCGCCGACCGCCCCGCCTTCATCGGCTGGGGGCTGAAGGATTTCGTCTTCGACAAGCACTTCCTCGCCGGCTTCACCCGCGCGCTGCCGCGGGCCGAGGTGCACGCCTTCGAGGACGCCGGCCACTATGTGCTGGAGGACGAGGCCGAGACGCTGGTGCCGGCGATCCGCGAATTCCTCGACCGGCATCCGCTCTAGGGCGGCCCTTGGCCCGCCCATGCGGGAATGGGAAACCGGAAGAGCAACGGGTGATCCGATCGAGCATGTAAAGCGCGCGGTCGGTTTCCCATTTCCGTTTTCCTGACCACAATCGTGCGATGACCGAACCCTGCAACATCGCCGCGATCCTGCCGCGCCTCGCCGCCGAGGCGCCCGCGCGCATCGCCATGCGTTGCCCCGGCACGCGCGGCCCCGACGGGCTGGCGCGCTACGACCTCACGTTGACCTACGGCGAACTCGACGCGCGCTCGGACGCCGTCGCCGCCGGCCTGGCCGGGCACGGCATCGGTCGTGGCACCCGCACGGTGGTGATGGTGCGGCCGAGTCCGGAGTTCTTCCTGCTGATGTTCGCGCTGTTCAAGGCCGGGGCGGTGCCGGTGCTGGTCGATCCGGGCATCGACAAGCGCGCGCTCAGGCAATGCCTGGACGAGGCGCGGCCGGAGGCCTTCATCGGCATTCCGCTGGCGCAGCTGGCGCGGGTGCTGCTCGGCTGGGGGCGTGGCCATGTGCGCCGCATCGTCACCGTCGGTGCGCGCTGGGGCTGGGGCGGGCCGACGCTGGCCCAGGTCGAGCGTGACGGCGCGGGCGCCGGCCCGCAGCTCGCCGCCACCGCGCCGGACGAGATCGCCGCGATCCTGTTCACCTCCGGCTCCACCGGCGTGCCCAAGGGCGTGGTGTACCGGCACCGTCATTTCGTCGCCCAGATCGACATGCTGCGCGAGGCCTTCGGTATGCAGCCAGGCGGCGTCGATCTGCCGACGTTCCCGCCGTTCGCGCTGTTCGACCCGGCGCTGGGCCTGACCAGCATCCTCCCCGACATGGATCCGACGCGGCCGGCGAAGGCCGACCCGCGCAAACTGGTCGATGCCATCGCGCGCTTCGGCGTGACACAATTGTTCGGCTCGCCGGCGCTGATCGACGTGCTGGCGCGCCACGGCGCGAAGCTGCCGACGGTGACGCGGGTGACCTCGGCCGGCGCGCCGGTGCCGCCGGCGGTGGTGGCACGGATGCGCGCGCTGCTGCCCGACGACGCGCAGTTGTGGACGCCCTATGGCGCCACCGAATGCCTGCCGGTGGCGGTGATCGAGGGTCGCGAACTGCAAGGCACGCGCCAGGCCACCGAGCGCGGCGCCGGCACCTGCGTCGGCCGCCCGGTGCCGCCGAACGTGGTCCGCATCATCCGCATCGCCGACGAGGCGATCGCCGAGTGGCGCGACGACCTCGTCGTGGCGGCCGGCGAAGTCGGCGAGATCACCGTCGCCGGCCCGACCGCGACCGACGAATACTTCCGCCGCCCGGAGGCCACCGCGTTGGCCAAGATCCGCGAGCGCCTGCCCGATGGCGGCGAGCGCATCGTCCACCGCATGGGCGACCTCGGCTGGTTCGACGCGCAGGGCCGGCTGTGGTTCTGCGGGCGCAAGTCGCATCGCGTCGAGACCGTGCGCGGGCCGCTCTTCACCGAGCAGGTCGAGCCGGTGTTCAATACCCATCCCGAGGTGCGGCGCACGGCGCTGGTCGGCGTCGGCCGGCACGGCGCACAGCGCGCCGTGCTCTGCGTGGAGCTGCACCGCAAGGCCACGCGCCGCGAGCGCGACCGTATCGAGGGCGAGCTGCTTCGGCTCGGCGGGGGCTTCCCGCACACCGCCCAGGTCGAGCGCATCCTGTTCCATCGCGGATTTCCCGTGGATATCCGCCACAACGCCAAGATCGGCCGCGAGAAGCTGGCCGCCTGGGCGGCGAAGAAACTCGGAGTGAAGGCATGAAGATCCTGGTGACCGGCGGCGGCGGCTTTCTCGGGCAGGCGATCTGCCGCCTGCTGGTGGCGCGCGGCTACGACGTGGCGAGTTTCAATCGCGGCCACTATCCGGCGCTGGACGCGCTCGGCGTCGAGCAGATCCGCGGCGACCTCGCCGATGCCGAGGCGGTACGGCGCGCCTGCGAAGGTCGCGACGCGGTGTTCCACAACGCCGCCAAGGCCGGCGCCTGGGGGCCCTACGCGGACTACCACCGCGCCAACGTGATCGGCACGCGCAACGTGCTCGCCGCCTGCCGCGCCCACGGCATCGCGAAGCTCGTCTACACCTCCACGCCGAGCGTGACCCACCGCGCCACGCATCCGGTCGAAGGGGGCAACGAGGCCGATACGCCCTACGGCAGCGGTTTCAAGGCCGCCTATCCGGAGACCAAGGCCGTTGCCGAGCAGGACGTGCTCGCCGCCAACGACGCCACGCTCGCCACCGTGGCGCTGCGCCCGCGGCTGATCTGGGGCCCCGGCGACAACCAGTTGCTGCCGCGGCTGGTGGCGCGCGCCCGGGCCGGCCGGCTGCGCTTGGTCGATGGCGGCCACAACCTGGTCGACACCACCTACATCGACAACGCCGCGCAGGCGCATGTCGATGCCTTCGACCACCTGTGGCCGGGCAGCGCCTGCGCCGGCAAGCCGTATTTCATCTCCAACGGCGAGCCGCGTCCGTTGCGCGAGATCGTCAACGCGCTGCTGTGCGCGGCCGGCGCGCCGCAGGTGCACGGCTCGATTCCGTTCCGCGTCGCCTATGCCGCCGGCGCCACGCTGGAAACGCTCTGGCGCACGCTGCGCTTGAAGGGTGAGCCGCCGATGACGCGCTTCCTCGCCGAGCAGCTCGCCACCCCGCACTGGTACGACATCTCGGCGGCCAGGCGTGACTTCGGCTACACGCCGCGGGTGAGCATCGACGAGGGATTGCAACGGCTGGCGGCATGGTGGCGAAGCCGGCAAGAGTAGGTGCCGGTATCCGCAGGCTCGGGAAGGGCACCGGCTCCCAGGCGCCGACAGCGCTCTTCCGGGCTCGGAGTCCCGGCGTCAACCACCTCCGGCTCCACTAGAATGCGCGGATGACCGATCGCCCCGCCTCGCCGCTCGATGCCCTCAAGCCGCTCGCCGGGCGTGCGCTGGAGTCCGCGCTCAACCGTGTGCTCGCGCTCGATCCGGATACCCGCGCCGCGCTCGCGACGCTGGAGGGGCGGCGCATCGCCCTGGCCATCGAGGCGCCGCCGTTGGCGCTGGAGATCGTCGTCCACGCCGGCCGGCTGGCGGTCGGCCCGGTGCGCGACGGCCACGAGCCGGACCTGTCGGTGCGCGGCACACTCGGCGGGCTGATCGCGCAGCTGCCGTTCCTGCGCGCGCAGGGCGGGCCGCCGGTCGGCAAGCTGCGCATCGCCGGCGATGCCGAGCTGGCGAGGCGGCTGCAGAAACTGGCGAAGGACTTCGCGCCGGACTGGGACAAGCCCTTCGCCGACCTGTTCGGCGAGGTCGTCGGCATGCAGCTCGCCCGCGCCGTGCGCGGCACGCTCGCCGCCGGGCTGGCCGGCGCCAGGACACTGGCGCGCGACAGCGCCGACTACCTCAGTGAGGAGGCACGGCTGGTCGCCTCGAAGGTGGAGCTCGAACAGTTCCACGACGACGTCGACGCCCTGCGCGAACGTGTCGACCGGCTGGTCGCGCGCTGGGAGCGGCTGCAGGCGCGAGTGGCGGAGCCGGAGCGATGAGGCCGCTGCTGCGGGCCACGCGCATCCTGCGGGTGCTGTTGCGCTATCGCCTCGACGCCCTGCTCGAAGGCACCGGCGTCGAGCGCTACGCGCGGCTGCTGCGGCCGTTCGTGCCGCGCGCCAGCGGCGAGGTCGCCGCGCTCTCGCGCGGCGCGCGCCTGCGGCTGGCGTTGCAGGACCTGGGGCCGATCTTCGTCAAGTTCGGCCAGATCCTCTCCACCCGCCGCGACCTGGTGCCGCAGGACATCGCCGACGAGCTGGCGCTGCTGCAGGACCGGGTCGCGCCGTTCGACGGCAGCCAGGCGCGCGCCATCGTCGAGGCCGAGCTGGGGCGGGCGGTCGACGCGCTCTACGCCGAGTTCGACCTGGTTCCGCTGGCCTCGGCCTCGATCGCGCAGGTACACCCGGCGCGGTTGCGCAACCCCGACGGCAGTGCCGGCCGCGAGGTGGTGGTCAAGGTGCTGCGGCCTGGCGTCCAGGCGCAGATCGCCGCCGACCTCGCCCTGTTGCGGACCTTGGCCGAGCTGGTCGACCGCCACCATCCGCGCGCCGACCGGATCCGCCCGCTCGACGTGGTGGCCGAGATCGAGTCCACATTGCGCAACGAGCTCGACCTGCAGCGCGAGGGCGCCAACGCCAGCCTGCTGCGCCGCCACTGGCAGGATTCCGACGACCTGTACGTGCCGCAGGTGTTCTGGGACCACACCGCGCAGCGCGTGCTCACGCTGGAGCGCGTGCACGGCATCCCCTCCGACGACATCGCCGCGCTCGACGCCGCCGGCATCGACCGCCGGGAACTGGCGCGCAAGGGCGTGCGGGTGTTCTACACCCAGGTGTTCCGCGACAACTTCTTCCACGCCGATGCCCACGCCGGCAACATCTGGGTCGACATGGACCCGGCGCGCCGCGCCGACCCGCGCTTCATCGCGCTGGATTTCGGGATCATGGGCCAGCTCCCGCCGCGCGACCAGTACTACCTGGCCGAGAACTTCATGGCGATGTTCACCCAGGACTACCGGCGCATCGCCGAGCTGCACATCGAGGCCGGCTGGATGCCGGCGCACATCCGCATCGACGAGTTGGAAGCCGCCGTGCGCGGCGTGTGCGAGCCCTACTTCACCCGCCCGCTCAGCGAGATCTCGCTGGCCGAGGTGCTGGTCAAGCTGTTCCGCACCGCCCAGCAGTACGAGCTGACCATCCAGCCGCAACTGATCCTGCTGCAGAAGACCCTGCTCAACATCGAGGGCGTCGGCCGCCTGCTCGATCCGAAGCTGGACATCTGGGCGGTGGCCAGGCCGGTGCTGGAGGAGATCCTGCGCAAGCGCTACAGCCCGCGCCAGCTGCTGCGCGAATTCCGCAAGCGCGTGCCCGAGCTGGTCACGCACGCCCCGGAGATGCCGCGCCTGCTGCACGACTGGCTGCAGCAGCAGGTCAGTGGCGGCCACACCCTGCAGATGCATTCGGACGAACTCAAGACCATCGCCCGGGTCGCGCTGGTGGCGCAGCGGCACGTGGTCTACGCCATCCTCGGCGCCGGCCTGCTGGTCGCCGGCGCGGTGATGTACGGCCTGGACGTGCCCGGCCCGCACTGGTGGGGGGTGCCGGTGCCGGCCTGGGTCGCCGCCCTGGGTGCCGCCCTGAGCTTCTTCGCCGCCTGGCCGCGGCGGCGGTGAGGCGCAAGCCGGGCATCGGCAATCGGAAACGGGCCGCACCGCTGCGCCGCGCTGAATCGGACGCGGCGCCGGTGCTTGCGCCATGCACGACCTGCCCCGATGCTCCTCCCCGATCCCCGATCCCCGATCCCCGATCCCCGATCCCCGATCCCCGATCCCCGATCCCCGATCCCCGATCCCCGGCCGTGCCCCTTGCCATCCTCTACCGTGACGAGCGCTTTGCCGTGGTGAACAAGCCGGCCGGTCTGATGGTCCACGACAGCAAGCTGGCGCGCGGCGAGACCGAGTTCGCCGCCGATGCGCTGCGCGCGCAGTTCGGCGGGCCGATCCATCTCGTGCACCGGCTCGACCGCGCCACCAGCGGCTGCCTGCTGGTCGCCTTCGACCGCGACGCCGCCTCGGCACTGGGCAAGGCGGTGATGTCGCGCGAAATGGAGAAGGACTACCTCGCCGTCTGCCGCGGCTGGCCCGAGCCCCCGCACGGGCTGATCGACCACCCGCTCGACGGCGGCCCCGGCAAGCCGGAGAAGAAGCCCGCCGTCACCGCCTACCGCACGCTCGCCACCGGCGAGCTGCCGCTGCCCTGCGCGGGCTTCCCGACCGCGCGCTTCGCGCTGCTGCTGTGCTCGCCGCAGACCGGCCGCTTCCGCCAGATCCGCCGCCACCTCAAGCACCTCCGCCACCACCTGATCGGCGACACCAGCCACGGCGACGGCCAGCGCAACCGCATGTTCCGCAGCGAACTGGGCGTGCACCGCATGTTGCTGCATGCCTGGCGGCTGGCGTTCGTGCATCCGTTCAGTGGCATGCCGGTCGAGGCCGTCGCCCCGCCCGACGGCGACTTCCGCCGTGTGTTCGAGCGCTTCGGGTGGGCGCCGGAAGACTGCGACGCGCAGCAAGCGCCAGGCTCGCAATCCGGTGCTTCGTAGAAACGGCTTCCTGTTGCGATTCCCACGACTCCCCCGGGTTTGCGACGAAACCCATCACGGCGCTCGGCTAGAATCGACCCAGCCATACGCCATCGCACCCCATGCTGCGCATTTCCCCCCAACTGGCGATTCCCGAGGAAGAGCTGGTCGAGCGCTTCGTCCGCGCGGCCGGGCCCGGCGGGCAGAACGTCAACAAGGTCGCCACCGCGGTGGAGCTGCGCTTCGACGTCGCCAATTCCGCCGCGCTGCCGGAGACGCTGCGGCTGCGCCTGCTCGCCCGTCGCGACCGGCGGCTGACCGACAAGGGCGTGCTGGTGATCAGCGCGCAACGCTTCCGCACCCGGGAGCGCAACCGCGAGGATGCGCGCGAGCGCCTCGCGGGCGTGCTGCGCGCGGCCCTGGTGGTGCCGAGCAAGCGCATCGCCACCCGCCCGACCAAGGGGTCGCAGGAGCGTCGCCTCACCCGCAAGCGCGAGCGGGCCCAGGTCAAGCGGCAGCGCGATGCCCGCGCCTGGGATCGCGATTGATGCGACGCGACGTCCTGATCCCGCTGCCGCCCTCGGCGCCGCGCGCCGGCCACGCCTTCGGCCGCTGGCTCGGCCGCACGGTGTTGCGGCTGGGCGGCTGGAAAGTGGTGGGCGCGTTCCCGGATCGGCCCAAGCTGATGATCATCGCCGCCCCGCATTCCTCCGGCTGGGACGCGGTCTGGGGGCTGGCGGCCAAGCTGGCGCTCGGGGTCGATGTGAAGTTCATGGCCAAGGCCGAACTGTTCCGCGGCCCGCTGGGCTGGCTGCTGCGCCGGCTCGGCGTCTTCCCGGTCGATCGGGCGGCGCCGGGCGGCATCGTCGGCGAGGTGGCGGCCAAGTACCGCCAGAGTGAACGGCTGTGGCTGGGCGTGGCGCCGGAGGGCACGCGTCGCCGCGTCGAGCGCTGGAAGAGCGGCTTCTGGCGGATCGCCCGCGAGGCCGGCGTGCCGGTGCTGTGTGCCTATTTCCATTATCCGGAGAAGACCATCGGCGTGGGGGCGCTGTTCGAGCTCGGCGACGATCTCGAGGCCGACATGGCCCGCATCCGGGCCTGGTATCGGCCCTGGATGGGCAAGCATCGCGGCACGATCTGACCTATTACGTCATGTGAGCCCGGTAACTGTCTGACCGACGGACGGTTGCGTTCGCCTGGGCGGTT
This sequence comes from Rehaibacterium sp., assembly GCA_041640375.1. Taxonomy (GTDB): domain Bacteria; phylum Pseudomonadota; class Gammaproteobacteria; order Xanthomonadales; family Xanthomonadaceae; genus Rehaibacterium. Next base: position 21,184 of record JBEQAM010000002.1, read on the forward strand.
GGCATGAAATGTGAATTAGTTCACGATTAAGATTCCACTAACAAACGGCTCGGGTGGCTGTCCGAATTCCCGGCTGACGCCCAAAGGGGGGCGACGTGCACGTGCTCATCACCGGCGGTGCGGGCTTCATCGGCTCGCATCTGGCCGAACTTCACCTCGCCCGCGGCGACAAGGTCCACGTCGTCGACGACCTGTCGACCGGCTCGCTGGAGAACGTCGGCCCGTTCCTGGCCGAGCCGAACTTCCGCTTCGACGAGGCCGACATGCTGGTCTGGCCGCAGCTCGAGCGCGCCGCCGCCTGGGCCGACCGCATCTACCACCTGGCGGCGGTGGTCGGCGTCTACCGCGTACTGGCCGAGCCGACCAAGGTGCTGGCGGTCAACATCGCCGCCTGCGAGCGCCTGCTGCGTGCGGTGCACACCTCCGGCTGGAAGCCGCAGGTGGTGCTGGCCTCCAGCTCCGAGGTCTACGGCCACAACGACGAGGACGTCCTGGAGGAGACCCAGGACCTGGTCGTCAGCACCCGTGTCGGCACGCGCTGGAACTACTCGGTCAGCAAGATCGCCGACGAGGCACTGGGTCTGTCCTATGCGCGCCGCTTCGGCATCCCGACCGTGGTGTCGCGCTTCTTCAACACCGTCGGCCCGCGCCAGAGCGGCCGTTACGGCATGGTGATCCCGCGCTTCGTGGAGCAGGCGGTACGCGGCGAGCCGATCACGGTATTCGGCAGCGGCGAGCAGACCCGCTCGTTCTGTGACGTGCGCGACACCGTGGTGGCGCTGGACGCGCTGGCCAGGCACGCCGATACCGACGGCCTGGTGGTCAACGTCGGCAACGACCGCGAGATCTCGATGAACGCGCTCGCCGAGCTGGTCCGCCAGCGCGCCGGCAGCCAGTCCGAGATCGTGCATGTGCCCTACAAGCAGGCCTATGGCGAGGACTTCGAGGACATCCGCCGCCGCCGTCCCAGTCTGGCGCGGCTGCGTGGGCTGACCGGTTTCCAGCATCGATTCACGCTCGAAAGGACCATCGACGACCTGATCGAGGCCAAGCGGGCCCAACTGGCAGAAACCGAGCATGGCAACCGCGCCCTGGTTCGTAATCAGTCCCAACACGCTGCTTAGCGTCATCGGCCTGCTGCGCGGGCCGGACAAGACGGTTCCCACGCCTGCCGAGGACTGGCGCGAGGCGGTGGTCGATGTGGTCATCCCGGCCTACAAGGAGGAGGACAACATCATCCATTGCCTCGCCTCGGTGGCGCGGCAGACGCTCAAGCCGCGGCAGATCATCGTCGTCGACGACGGCGGCGGCGACGCCACCTGCGACTACGCGCGCGCTTACGCGCGCGCGATGGGACTCAACCTGGTGGTGATCGAGCGCCAGACCTCGATCGGCAAGACGCCGACGATCAAGCGCCAGGCGCGAGAGTTCGACGCCGACGTCGAGTTCATCCTCGACGGCGACACCTTCCTGGAATCGGAAAACTACATCGAGCGCTGCGTGCAGGAGCTCTACCAGGGCGTCGGCATCGCCAGCGCCTGCGGCACCATCCTGCCGATGCGCCTGAAGGACCGCCGCAGGTTGGCGCAGACGCCGGAGTTCCGGCAGTTCCTCGGCGATGCCGAGTTCGACGACCCGCAGGCCAGGCGCGGCCCGCTGCACATGGCCTGGTGGTGGCTGACCAACCTCTACCGCGAGTGCCTGTACCTGTTCCTGCAGCGCTTCGTGTACATGGGCCAGATGGTGTTCTTCGGCAGCATCACCAACCCGGTGGGCTGCGCGGTGGCCTACCGGCGCAAATACATCAAGGACCTGTTCGACCGCTACGAGCCGATCTTCGGCGACGACCTGACCAACTCCGAGGACATCTTCATCGGCTTCGCCCTGCTCAACGAGGGCTACCGCAACATCCAGCTGCAGGACGTCATCGCCCGTACCGAGGAGCCGGAGGCGACCCGGCTGCCGCGCCAGGTCTACCTGTGGTCGTCCTCGTTCCTGCAGAGCTGCTACTACTTCGACAAGCTGCTGCGCAGCCCGTTCAAGGCGTTCGCCCGCTGGCGCAAGCGCAGCGCCGACGAGAAAGCGCGCGTGCACGAGTTGCGCAAGGTGCAGGAGCAGTACCGGCAAGCCTTCGGCGAGAAGGTGACCCAGCAATATGGCCGGCCGATCGGCTGGGTGCTGTTCATGTCGGCGTTCGAGAAGGTGGGCTTTCCGACCGCGCTGATCATCATGCTGATCCTGCAGCTGTGGGAGCCGCTGGCGGTGACCATGCTGGCCGAGATGATCCTCGCCATCAGCATCCTCGTGTATGTCTCCAGGGGCGAGCGCATCAAGGCGTTCTTCAAGGGCCTGCTGATCACGCCCGTCCGCTACGTGATGCTCGTCTCCGACGCCTTCACCATCGGCCGCTTCGCGACCGACCTGTGGATCACCGGGAACCGGCAATGGCGAAAGTGACCTCCCGACTGCCCGTCCGCTCCCTGCTGGCGCTGGCCATCGCCGCCTCGGTGCAGGCCACCGCCGTGCACGCTGCCGAAGTGCCGCAGGCAGTGATCGCCGCCGAGATGCGCGGCGATTGGGCGGTTGCCGCCGAGGCGCTGCGCGATGCGCTGGCGCAGGATCCGGCCGATGTCGCGCTCTGGCGTCGACTCGCCGAAATCGAAGCCCGGCGTGGCGAACGCGACGCCGCCGCCGAGGCGCTCGGCCGGGTCGCTGCGCTGCTGCCCGGCGATGCCGAAGCGCACGCGAACCACTCCAGTGCGCTGGCCGTTGCAGACCGTCCGCACGACGCGCTGGAGGCGATCGACCGCGCCGTGACGCTGGCGCCGGACAACATCGACTACCTGATCGCCCGTGCCCAGCTCGCCAACTGGGCCGGCCGGATCGACCTTGCCCACGCCAGCCTGGAACGCGCCCTGGCGCTGGGCGGCGAGCGCGTCGAACTGTTCGACGACATCGCCCGTCAGCACGCTTGGCGTGGTGAGCTCGACAGCGCGATCGAGTGGATGGACCGCTACCTGGCGTCGTTCCCGGACGACCGCCTGGCGCGGTTGGACCGTGTGCGCTTCTTCGTCTGGCGTGGCGACTATCCGGCCGCGATCGCCGCACTCGACGTCATCGAGCACGGGCAGGGCGCCGATGCCGAATCGCAGGCGCTACGCGCCAGCGTGCTGGCCTGGGCCGGGCGCCGCCACGAGGCGGTGGCGCTGAATACGCCGCTGCTCGATACCACACCCGACGACTACGCGCTCAACTACACCCAGGCGGTGGCGCTGCGGCAGGGGATGATCCCGGCTGCGGCGCGTCCGTACGTCCACAAGGTACTCGCCCAGCGCCCCGAGGCGCGCGAGGCACAGGTGTTGGCGCGCGTCAGCGACTTGCGCGAGGGTTCGCGCGCCGCGCTGCGCATCGATGCCTTCGAGGACAGCGACGACATCCGCACGTTCATTTACGGCGTCGATGGCGAATTGGCGCTCAGCGACCGTCTGCGCCTGCTGGTCGATCTCGGCGAACGTGGCGTGCGCGCTTCGATCCTCGGCCCGTTCGCGCCGGATGCCGGTGGCCACGAGGTGCGTGAGCGCCGCGGCCGAGCCGGACTGCGCTACGCGCTCGATGATGACCATGCCCTCACCGCCCGCGTCGGCAGCTCCGACCTGGCCGATGGCGGCAACACCGGCCTGTACGGGCTGAGCCTCGAAGGTCAGCTGAGCGACACATTCGCGTATCTGGTCGGCTTGGAGCGCGACCGCGTCGCCACCTCGCCCAAGGCGCTCGGCCGCGGCATCGTCCGCGAGGGCGCCGTCGCACAAGTGCGGCTCACGCCCAACCTGCGCGACACCCTCGATGTCACCGTGCGCTATGATGACTACAGCGACGGCAACGACCGCAGCCACCTCGGCCTGGCCTGGCGCCGCGCCATGGTGCGCGCCGAGAACTACCAGCTCGATCTCGGCCTGTCCGGCGAGTGGCTGCATTTCCGCCGCGACCCCGGCAACGGCTACTACGCGCCGGACAATTACCGCCGCATCGGCCTCGCCGGCGGCGTGTACTGGCCGCTGAGCGAAGAGCGTGGCCTCAGCCTGCAGTTGGGCCTCGGCGTGCAACGCGACGAGAACTTCGCCAGCTGGAAGCGCGCCGCCGATGTCGCCGTCGAGTACACCCACGGCATCACCACCGATTGGCAGCTGAAACTGCGCGGCGGCTACAGCGAGCGCGTGCAGAATACCGGCGCCTTCGAGGGCGGCAGCCTCGGGCTGGCGATCGAGCGACGCTTCTGAGGCGGTGCGAGCAGCCACGCGTGCGCCCGATTCCGGGTTGGAACCCGCGCGGCGCCCTCCTCGCACGGTGTCCGAGTTTGAGTACACTCGCCCAACCCCCTTCCCCTAGCGAGTGACCGCCGGGTGAGCCTGACCGACCTCAGCTCCGCGCCTTCGCCCAGCGACCAGATCGATCCCCTGCTCGGGCGCGCGCTTTCCGACGAGGAACTGCGGCTGTTCGTCGGCGCCGCGCGGCGCCAGGCGGTGGTCGCTGGCGAGGTGCTGTTCCGGCGCGGCGAGGCCGGTCAGAGCATGTTCGTGATCGAGTCGGGCCAGATCCGGCTCGAGTTCGGCGACGGTCTGGCCGATCGCGTCCTCGGTCCCAGTGAATACTTCGGCGAGCTGGCCGTCTTCATCGGCCAGCATTCGCGCATGGCCAGCGCGGTGGCCGAGACCGGAAGTGTCGTCCATGTCGT
>JBEQAM010000003.1:0-22814 GCA_041640375.1 Rehaibacterium sp.
GCACGCAGCGCGGCCAGCCGCGCGGTGAGCGCGTCCAGCCGCAGGTCGGCCGCCGCGCCGGGCGAGACGCGGGCGGCAAGGATGGCGTCGGGGTCGGCGCCGTACGAAGGCAGCGGCTCGCTGGCGGCGATGCGATAGGCCTCGCGGAACGGCACGCCGGCGGCGGCCAGCTCCATCGCCTTGTCGGTGGCGAACAGGCCCGGCTCCATCGCCGCGGCGATGGCCTCGCGGTGCCACTGCAGGCCACGCAGCAGGTCCGGCACCAGTGCCAGCGCCTCCAGGCCGTGGCGGAAGGCGCGCAGCAGCGGCCCCTTGCTGAACTGCAGATCGCGGTGATAACCCGAGGGCAGCGACAGCATCTGCTCGATCTCGGCACGGGCCCCGGCCACCACGGCGTAGCTGGCGCGCAGCAACTCGACCAGATCCGGGTTGCGCTTGTTCGGCATCAGCGAGGAGCCGGTGGTGTACTCCGGCGGCAGCTCGACGAAACCGAACTCGGCGGTGGTGAACAGGCTCAAGTCCCAGGCCAGCCGGCGCAGGTCGAGCAGCGCCTGCGACAGCGCCGTGAGCGCCTGCAGCTCGAACTTGCCGCGCGAGAGCTGGGCATAGGTCGCGGCCAGCTGCAGGCGCCCGAAGCCGAGCGCCTGCGTGGTGTAGTCGCGATCCAATGCCAGATTGACGCCGTAGCCGGAGGCCGAGCCGAGCGGATTGGCGTCGACCCAGCGCGCGGTGTCGGCGGCGAGCACGGCATCGTCGATGAAGGCCTCGACCCAGCCGCTCCACCACATGCCGGCCGAGCCGACCATCGCCCGCTGCAGGTGGGTGTAGCCCGGCAGCGGCTGCATCGCCTCGGCCCGCGCGCGCTCGAGCGCGACGTCGGCGATGGCGACGCAGGCCTGGCGCAGCGCGGCCAGCGCCTCGCGCAGGTAGAGCCGGCTGGCGACCAGCACCTGGTCGTTGCGACTGCGGCCGGTGTGGATCTTGCGGCCGACGTCGCCCAAACGCTCGATCAGCCGCGCCTCGATGGCGGAGTGGCCGTCCTCGTAGCGCTCGTCGAGCGTGAAGCGGCCTTCGGACCAATCCTGCGCCAACACGTCCAGCTCGCGGCATAGCGCCGCGCACTCGTCGGCAGAGAGGATGCCGACCCGCGCCAGCCCTTCGGCATGGACGCGGCTGGCGCGGATGTCGTAGGCGAACAGCACACGATCCAGCGCCACGTCCTCACCGGCGAGGAAGCGCTGGATGCGCTGGTCGATCTTGATGCCGGGTTTCTGCCAGATCAGGTCGCTCATGGTCGCTCCGCGGTCAAAGGGGAATGCCGGCCAGCTCGGCGAAACCGAAGGCGAGGTTGAGATTCTGCAGCGCCTGCGTCGCCGCGCCCTTGAGCAGGTTGTCCTCGGTGGCGGCGACCACCAGCCGGCGGCCGTCGGCCGACAGCGCGAAACCGCCGATCTCGACATGATGCCGGCCGGCGATCGCGCTCACCCACGGCGCGTCGTCGATCACCCGCACCAGCGGTTCGCCGGCATAGCGCTCGCGGTAGCGCGCCTTGACCTGGTCGAGCGCGAACGGCCGCGACAGATGCAGGTTGGCGGTGATGGTCAGGCCGCGAAAATGCGGCGCCACATGAGGCAGGAATTCGACCGGATGCCCGAGCCGACGGCTCACTTCGCGCTCGTGTACGTGGCCGACCAGCGAATACGGCATCAGGTTGTCGCGCAGCTTGTCCGGGTCGTTCCTGTCCGACGGCGTGGTGCCGGCGCCGCTGTAACCGGACACGCCGAAACACTGCGCCGGGCCGTCCAGCTCTGCCAGCATCGGCACCAGCGCGAGCTGCATCGCGGTGGCATAGCAGCCGGGATTGCTGATGCGCGTCGCTCCGGCACCGTGGCTGCGCGTCAGCTCGGGCAGACCGTAATGCCAACCGTCGTCGAAGCGGTAATCGGCGGAAAGGTCGATGATCACCGTCCCCGGCGCGGCCTCCTCGATGGCGGCGACATAGGGCGCGGCCTTGCCGTTCGGTAGGGCCAGCACCACGGCATCGGCGCCCTTCCCTGCCACCGCGACCGGATCGAGCCTCTCGAAGGCCAGGTCGCCGTCGAAAGCGGGGAAATGCGCCTTGACCGGCTGCCCGGCCAGCTCGCGCGAGGACACGAAGGCCAGCGCGAAGCCGGGATGGCTGGCGAGCAGCCGGATCAGCTCGCCGCCGACATGGCCGCGTGCGCCGACGATGCCGAGAGACTTACGCATCGCCGTGCCCTCCCTGCTCCAGCCGCCAGTCGAGATCGCGCCGCACCGTTGGCCATTCGGATGCGATGATCGAGAACACCACCGTATCGCGATAGGTGCCGTCCGGCATGATCATGTGGTTGCGCAGCACGCCGTCCTGCTTCGCGCCGAGCCGGGCGATGGCCTCGCGTGACTGGCGGTTGTGCCAGTGGGTGCGGAACTCGACCGCGATGCAACCCAGCGTTTCGAAGGCGTGCGCCAACAGCAGGCGCTTGGCCTCGGTGTTGAGCGCGGTGCGCTGCACCCGCCGGGCGTACCAGGTGTAGCCGATCTCGACCCGGCGGTGGGCGGCGATGACGTTGCAGTAGCGCGTGCTGCCGACGACCCGGCCTCCGGCGTCCTTGACCACGAACGGCAGCGACACGCCCGCCGCCTGCTGCTCGAAGGCGGTGGCGAGATAGGCCTGCACGGTGTCGGGACCGGGCACCATCGTGTACCAGAGATTCCACAGCTCGCCCTCGGCGGCCGCTTCGACCAGCGCATCGGCATGCGAGGGGTCGAGCGGTTCGAGCCGGACGTGGCGGCCTTCGAGTGTGACGGGGCGGAGCCAGGCGGTCATGCGATCGATGTCCTTCAGTTCTTCAGCGTGGCCGGACGGGCGCGGCAGTGCTCGACGGCGTAGCGCACGTCGTCGAAGCGTTCCAGCCCGTACCAGAACACATTCCACTTCTCGCCCTTGATGCAGCCGTCGGCCTCGGAGAAATAGAACTCGTTGACGGTGTTGTCCGGCCGCGAGCGCCAGAACAGCCGCGGGGTGTCGGCCCGCATCACCTGCCAGGCGGCGCGCCCCAGACCCTCGCCCTGGGCGTCGTCGCTGACGGCGAACTTGTCCAGGTGCGGGATACCGTTCTCGCGGGTCAGGATCAGCGCAGCGCGATAGTGCTCACTGACGTAGACGCGGTAGGGCACGGTCTTTTCGAAGTAGTCCGGCGCCAGCTTGCGGCCGAAGCCGGACTCGATCAGCAGCTTGAGCTTCTTGAGGTCGAGTTTCTTCCACGAGGTCACGCAGCGGATCTTCTCGCCGCGCCGCACCAGCGTACCCGAGCCGCGATGGGTGAACAGCTCCTTGGCCAGCTCGTCGGGGCGGGTGATCGACACCGACGAGGACGGCGGCAACTGCATCAGCAGATCGTGGATCTGCTCGATCTTGACCTTCATGCCCGAGTGCAGCCAGGGCTGTCGCATCAGCTCGTCGTACTCGGTGCTGAGGTTGATCGAGTCGATGACGTTACCGTCGCCGTCGAGCAGGCCGCCGGTGCCGGTGAGAAAGACGATCTTGTACGGCTGCAGCTTCTTGACCAGCTCGTTGGCGGCCCAGTCGGCGTTGACGTTGAGGATCTGTCCACCGGCGGTCTCGCCCAGGCTGGCGATGACCGGGATCGAGCGCACCTTGATCGCCGCCTCGATGCCGGCGGTGTGCACGTTCACCACCTTGCCGACCAGGCCGTACTTGCGGCGACCGAGGAAGTCGGATTCGAACACGCCCGACTGGATCGAGGTGGCGCGCACGCCCACCGCCTGCAGCGCCTCGACCAGCCGCAGGTTCTCCTGCTGGAACACCCGGCGCACGATCGCCAGCGTCTCCGGCGTGGTCACGCGCAGGCCGTCGACGGTCTTCTTCTCGATGCCGGCGGCAGCCAGCGTCTCGTCGAGCTGCGGGCCGGCGCCGTGCAGCACGATCGGGGTCAGGCCGACCTGCTGCAGGAACGCCAGCGAGGACACCAGCGCGTCGAGGTCGTCGCGCAGGATCGCGCCGCCCACCTTCACCACCGCGAACTTCGCGGCGTCGAGTTGGGAGAAGCGCTTGAGGTACTGCTGGATCTCCTTGGCGCTGGCCATGTTGGAGAGCAGCCGGACGATGGTGGGGCGGAGGTCGGTCATGCTGGCGGTGCCGGTGGCGATTGCGCAGGAGCGGCGGAAGCCGCCCCTGCCGTGGGTAAGACAGGTCAGGCGAGGATGCGCTTCACGGACTGGGCGTAGGTTTCGAGCTGGTCCAGCGCCACCCACTCGTCGGCGGTATGCGCCTGGGCGATGTGGCCGGGGCCGTAGACGATGGCGGTGAGGCCGGCGCGCGAGAACAGCGAGGCCTCGGTCCAGAAATCCACCGCATTGCCGACCGCCAGGCCGAGCTCGTCGGCCAGATCGCGCGCCTGAAGGCGGCGCGCTTCGGCCTCGGCGACATCGCCGGCCGGCAGCGACGGGCCGCGGAAGGTCTCTTCGTACTCGGCCAGCGCGGCCGGATCGGCGAGACCGCGGAAGGTGGCGTGCAGCGCGTCCATGTCCTGCGAGGGCAGCGGCCGGAAGCCGAAACGCACTTCCGCGGTCGGTGCGATCACGTTGGCCTTGATCCCGCCCTCGACCTTGCCGATGTTGAAACGCAGCCCGGTCAGGCCGCCGAAGCGCACGTGGCTGCAGCCCTGCACATGGTCGAGCGCCTTCACGCCCCAGCGCATCGCCTGGTGCAGCGCGCTGGCGTCGAGCGCATGGGCCGAGGACGCGTGGCCGGCCTGGCCACGGAAGGCCATCCGCACCGCGCTGATGCCGCGGTGCGCCAGCACCGCCTCGCAGCCGGTCGGTTCGGCGACGATGGCCTCGCGGAAGCCGTGGTCGCCGGCGAGGAAGCCGGCGATGCAGCGCGCGTCGTTGGCTTCCTCGTCGCTGCTGAACAGGAATGCCGCGTCGCCTGTCGTCTCGGCCGCGGCGGCGAGCAGGCCCGCCGCCGCGCCCTTGATGTCGCAGGCGCCCAGGCCGATCGCGCGATCGCCCACGACGCGCAGCACGTGCGGGTCGGCGCTCCACGCCGGCGAGGACGGCACCGTGTCGATGTGCACGTTGAACAGCCGGCTCGGGTTGCCGCGCACGGCCAGCAGCGACACCGCCCCGTCACCGAAGTCGGTGATCTCGATGCGGAAGCCCGGCAGGTGCGCGCGCAGATAGTCGAAGATCCCGCCGGTGCCGATGGCGCGCGGCGGGTTGCGGGTGTCGAAGGCGACGAGCGCTTCGAGATGTTGGAGGACTCGCTCGAACATGCTCGTATTCACGGGATGGTTGGTGACCGGGAACCGGGAACCGGTAGCCGGGCAACGGTTGCGGGAAAGGCAAGATTCGATGGCCGACGAAAGCATCGCCGTACCACCGGCTCCCGGTTACCGGTTACCGGTTACCGGCCCACGATTCACCTCCGCCCACAGCGTCGAACTCATCCCGTACAGCCGGATGAAGCCCTCCGCCTCGGCCACGCCCCAGTCGGCCGACTGGGCGTAAGTGGCGCCCTTGGCATGCAGGATGTGCGGGGACTCGACCGCCACCGCGTCGACGCGGCCGCCGTGGGTTTCCAGCGTCACGCTGCCGTTGACGCAGGCCTGACTGGAGCGCAGGAAGGCCTCCAGATCGGTCTTCAACGGGTCGTGGAAGAAGCCTTCGTAGACCAGCTCCACCCACTTGCGCGCGACCTCGGGCTTGAAGCGGTTCTGCTGCTTGCTCAGCACGGCTTCTTCCAGCGCGCGGTGCGCGGTGAGCAGGGCGATCAGGCCCGGGGCTTCGTACACGATGCGGCCCTTGAGGCCGATGGTGGTGTCGCCGGTGTACAGGCCACGGCCGACGCCGTACTGCGCGAACAGGGTGTTGAGCCTGGCCAGCAGCTGCGCGCCGGCGATGCGCTCGCCGTCCAGCGACACCGCCTCGCCGCGCTCGAAGCCGAGCTTCACCCGCAGCGGCTGCGCCGGCCACTCGGCGCGCGGCGCGCACCAGCCGCGCGCGCCCTCGCCCGGCGCCTGCCACTGGTCGATCTCGCCGCCGGACAGGGTCACGCCGAGCAGATTCTCGTTGATGGTGTAGCGCTTCTGCTTGGCGCGCACTTCGAAGCCGCGCGCTTCCAGATAGGCCTGCTCGTAGGCGCGGGTCTGGGTGTGCTCTTTCTGGATCTCACGGATCGGCGCGACGATCTGGTAATCGCCCAGCGCCTTCACCGCCAGGTCGAAGCGCACCTGATCGTTGCCCATGCCGGTGCAGCCGTGGGCGATGGCGCGCGTGCCCAGCTCGGCGGCACGCCGGAGCGCGGCTTCGACGATCAGGTAGCGGTCGGACACCAGCAGCGGGTACTGCCCCTGGTAGCCCTCGCCGGCCATCACGAACGGCACCACGAAACCGTCCCAGATCGCCGGCCCGCCATCGACGGTGACGTGCGAGGCCGCCCCCAGCTCGGCCGCGCGGGCCTCGATGTAGGCGCGCTCGGCGGCATCGACGCCGCCGGTGTCGGCGAACACGGTGTGCACGGCCCAGCCGCGCTCCCTCAGCCAGGGGATGCAGAAGCTGGTGTCGAGGCCGCCGGAAAAGGCCAGGACGATGTCCTTGGAGCCGGCGCCGGGGACCGGGGACTGGGGACCGGGGGAAGAAGCGGTAAGGGACATGATGATTCCAGATGAGATGGGGAGATGGGAGGAATGGCAGCGGATCGGTCGCAGTCACGGCCCCCCGGTCCCGGGCCCCGGGCCCCGGCTGATCGCGCCCTGTGTGATCAGTGTCGCCATCACCGCCTTCTGCACATGCAGCCGGTTCTCGGCCTCGCGGATGGCGATGCAGTTGGGCGAATCCATCACCGCGTCGGTGGCCTTGACGTTGCGGCGCAGCGGCAGGCAGTGGCTGAACACGCCGTTGTTGGTCAGCGCCATCTTGGCCTCGTCGACGATGAAGTGCCTGTAGGCGTCGCGGATGGGTTTTTCCGGCCCCCAGTTGCCGAAGTAAGGCAGCGCGCCCCAGCTCTTGGCGTAGACCACGTCGGCGCCGCGGTAGGCGCTTTCGATGTCGTGACTGACTTGCAGGCTGCCGCCGTTCTCGGCGACGTTGCGCCGCGCCCAGTCCATGTAGCGCTCGTCGAGCACGTACTCGGGGGTCGGGCACAGCAGGGTCACGTCCATGCCCATGCGGGTGGCGATGGTCAGCGCCGAGTTGGCGACCGCGGTGTTGAGCGGCTTGGGATGGTAGGTCCAGGTCAGCACGTACTTTTTACCGCGCAGGTCGGTGGTGCCGAAGTGCTCCTGCAGGGCGAGGATGTGGGCCAGCTCCTGGCAGGGGTGGGTGATGGTCTCCATGTTGATGACCGGCACCGTCGCGTACCTGGCGAAGCCCTTGAGCACGCGGTCCTCACGGTCCTGCGACCAGTCGACGAACCTCGGGAAGGCGCGCACACCGATCAGGTCGACGTAGCGGCTGAGCACCCGCGCCACCTCGGCAATGTGCTCCTCGGCCTCGCCGTCCATGACCGTGCCGAAGTCGAATTCGATCGGCCAGGCATCCTTGCCCGGCGCCAGCACCACCGCATGACCGCCGAGCTGGAACGCGCCGATCTCGAAGCTGGTGCGGGTGCGCAGCGAGGGGTTGAAGAACACCAGCGCGATGGTCCGGCCCTTGAGCTGGTCGCCGAACTTCGAGCGCTTGAACTCGGCCGCCTGGGCGAGCAAGGCGTCGAGCTCGGCGCGGGACCAGTCCTGGGTGTTGAGAAAATGCTTCATGGCGGCTTCCGGTGGTGGAGGACGGTGCGGGAATGGCGGGGCCAGAAACGCAAAAACCCAGCGCGAGGCTGGGTTTTCGAGACACGAAGACGACGATGCCGTTACCCAGCTACATTGGCGGGTTCGGTCGGCGCGCGCGCGAGGTCATCCCCGCCGCCATGCGGGCGGAGGTCAGGATGTCGGCGTCGGCGCGCGGAGTCGTCATGGGGCGCGAAGTGTGGCACAGCGTCCGGGGCGACGCAACGATGCGGGAAAGGGCCGGAACGGAGACGAAACGGCGGGCTTTCAGCGCTGGCTGCGGTAGTCGTCGGCAGCCGGCGCCACGCTGACCCGGATCCGCAGACGGTCGCCCGGGTCGTGGTCCAGGCGCGACATGTAGACATCACCCTTGTAGCGGTACTCGACGTCGTAGCCGGCCAGCCGGCGCTCCTCGCGCTCGACTTCGACCAGACGGCAGCCCGGGCGCACCTCACGCCCGTTGGCGCCCTGGGCTTCGCCGACGTTGCCGCCGATCGCGCCGCCGGCGATGGCGCCAGCCACGGTGGCGGCGCGGCGGCCGCTGCCCTTGCCGATCTGGTTGCCGACCACGCCGCCGATGACCGCACCGATCACGGTACCGGCCGCGCGGTTGCCGCCGTCGACACGCTCGTAGACCACGTCCTCTTCGCAGCGCTCCTCCGGCCGGGTCAGGATCACCCGCTCGTACACCGGATCCACCCTCAGCACCTGGGCGTAGGCGTAGCTGACGTTCTCGGTCGCGCCCGTCGCCGGCACCGGCTGGGCGACAGCGGCGAAGGGAAGCAGCCCCAGCAGGGCGATGGCGTGGATGGACTTCATGCGGACACTCCTGGCAGCCTGTCGAAAAACGCATCTCCGACGCGCTTTTCACATTGCGGGCGTGGTACGTCTGCGGACCCGCTCCCGACGAGTCGGCCGCTTGCAGCGACCGCTTCGCGAAGCGAGCCATCCCGGCGGGCCATCATCCTTCGACAGCCCGGCAGAGGAAGGCAGGCCACCCGGACCGGCAGCGCGCCTCGATACGCTGACATTCCAGCACCGGCAGACTGAACCCCCGCTTTAGGATTCCGTTAAAGCCGGGGCCACGATTGGTAGACTTGAGATTTCCGCTCCCCGTCCCGCCCCGCATGGACCTGCGCCTGTACAACAGCCTGACCCGGCAGACCGAAACCTTCGTCCCGCTCGACCCCGACCGGGTGACGATGTATGTCTGCGGGCCGACCGTCTACAACTACGTGCACATCGGCAATGCCCGCCCGCCGGTCGTGTTCGGCGTGCTGGCCAATCTGCTGCGGCGGCGCTACGGCGGCGTGGTCTACGCACGCAACATCACCGACGTCGACGACAAGATCAACCGGGCCGCCGCCGAGCTGGGCGTGCCGATCTCGACGATCACCGAGCGGTACGCCGCCGCCTACCGCGAGGACATGGCCGCGCTCGGCGTCGACCCACCCGATGTCGAACCGCACGCCACCGCGCACATCCCGCAGATCATCGCCATGATCGAGCGGCTGATCGCCTCCGGCCACGCCTACGCCGCCGAAGGGCATGTGCTGTTCGCGGTCGCCACCTACCCCGACTACGGCCGGCTCTCGCGCCGCGACCCCGAGGAAATGCTGGCCGGCGCCCGCGTCGAGGTCGCCCCGTACAAGCGCGACCCGGGCGACTTCGTGCTCTGGAAGCCGTCCACGCCGGACCTGCCCGGCTGGGACAGCCCCTGGGGCCGCGGCCGCCCCGGCTGGCACATCGAGTGCTCGGCGATGAGCGCCGCCCATCTGGGCGAGACCATCGACATCCACGCCGGCGGCGTCGACCTGCAGTTTCCGCACCACGAGAACGAGATCGCCCAGAGCACCTGCGCCCACGGCGGCAAGACCTTCGCCCGCTACTGGCTGCACAACGGCATGCTGACCTTCGGCGGCGCCAAGATGGCCAAGTCGGTGGGCAACATCCAGCGCGTGCACGATCTGGTCCGCCAGCATCCGCCCGAGGCGCTGCGTTATGCCCTGCTCTCGGCCCACTACCGCCAGCCGCTGGACTGGTCCGACGGGCTGATCGAGCAGAGCGTGCGCACGCTCGACCGCCTGTACGGCACCCTGCGCGACCTCGGCGACGTCGAGGCCGGCACGCCAGTCGTGCCCGAGGCGGTCGAGGCCGCGCTGTGCGACGACCTCAACACCCCCGCGGCGCTGGCCGAACTGGCCCGCATCGCCGCCGAGGCGCGCAAGGCCGAGGGCGATGACGCGCGCCGCCGCCTGAAGGCCGAACTGCTCGGCGCCGGGCAGCTGCTGGGGCTGCTGCGGCAGGATCCGGCGGCCTGGTTCGGTCGCGGCGTCAGCGACGACGACGATGTCCGCATCCAGAGCCTGGTGGAAGAGCGTGCGGCCGCCAAGAAGGCGCGCGACTTCGCCCGCGCCGACGCCATCCGCGACCAGCTCGCCGCCGAGGGCATCGTGCTCGAAGACACACCGCAGGGAGCACGGTGGAGGCGCGCGGGATGAGCGATCGGTACTTCCCCCTCGAACCCACCGCCGCCGAGGCGCAGCGCGCCATCGCCGAGGAGTTCGGCTTCTTCGGCGACTGGTCCGAGCGCTACCAGTACCTGATCGACCTCGGCCGCAAACTGCCGCCCTTCCCCGAGGCGTGGAAGACCGAGGAGCACCGCCTGCACGGCTGCCAGTCGATGGTCTGGATCGTGCCCGAGGTCGATGACGACCGCCTGCACTTCCATGCCGTCAGCGATTCGGCCATCGTGTCCGGGCTGATCTACCTGGCGCTGCGCGTCTATTCGGGTCGCCGCGCGGAGGAGATCCTCGCCACCCGGCCCGACTACATCGCCGACATCGGTCTGGCCAAGCATCTTTCGCCCACCCGCAGCAACGGCCTGGCCGCGCTGCTCGCCTTCATCCAGGAGCGCGCCCGGCAGATGCCGGCCGCCGCCTGAACCGAGGAAGCCCATCGATGCCCAAGACGCCCCGCCTCACCGCCCTCGCCCTGGCGGTCGCCCGCGCCTGCCCGTCGCTCCTCGCCGCCCAGCCGTCGATCGTGCCGGACTTCGCCACGGTTCCGGTGCAGGCGCAGCGGATGGCGCCGCTGATCCAGCGCTTCGCCAGCGACCTGCGCAGCGTCGAGCACGTCAACGACATCAAGCACGGCCTGCGCCGCGAGGCGGCATTGCGCGAGCTGTATTCCGGCTGGCTGGCGCAGGTGCGGGCGATGGACACGACCGGCTTCGGCATCGAGGACAGCATCGACCACCTGTTGTTCGCCCGCGCGCTGGAGCACCGGCTCGAGCAGCTCGACTTCGAGGCCCGCCGCTACGTCGAGGCCGCCGCGCTGCTGCCACAGGTCGATGCGTTGATCGCGTTGATGGAGGCGCGCCGCGCCCTCGACTACCAGGACGGTCGCGCCAGCGCCGATGTGCTGGAGCAGGCCCGCGTCGCACTCGCCGAGCGGCTCGACGCGGTGAAGAAGGATGGCGCCCGCGCCGCACCCGGCGTGCGCCCGGTGGTGGCCAACCGCGCCGCCGCCATCCTCGATCGCAGCCGCGAGTCGCTCAAGGCCTGGCGCGACTTCTACGCCGATTACGACCCGCAGGTCACCTGGTGGATCGCCCAGCCCTACGAGGGGCTGGACAAGGTGATGGCCGAGTATGCACAGGCCCTGCGCGACCGGCTGGCCGGGGCCAGCGACCCCGAGGCCATCATCGGCGATCCGATCGGCCGCGAGGCGCTGCTGGCCGACCTGGCCTACGAGATGATCCCGTACACGCCGGAGGAGCTGATCCGACTCGCCGAGCGCGAGCTGGCCTGGTGCCGGGAAGAGATGCGCAAGGCGGCCAAGGCGCTGGGCTACGACGACTGGCGGCAGGCGCTGGAATACGTGAAGACCCGCCACCCGGCGCCCGGCGAGCAGCCGAAGCTGGTCAAGGCGCTGGCCGAGGAGGCCGTGGCCTTTCTGGAAGCCAACGATCTGGTCACCGTGCCCGAACTGTCCAAGCGCGACTGGCGCATGAACATGCTCAGCCCGCAGGCGCAGTTGCAGGCGCCGTTCTTCCTCGGCGGCGTGGACGTGTGGGTGGCCTACCCCACCAGCACCATGCCGCACGAAAAGAAGCTGATGAGCCTGCGCGGCAACAACCGCCACTTCTCACGCGCGGTGGTGCACCACGAGCTGATCCCGGGCCACCACCTGCAACACTTCATGAACCAGCGCTACCAGCCGCACCGGAGCCTGTTCCACACGCCGTTTTGGACCGAAGGCTGGGCGCTGTACTGGGAGTTCCTGCTGTACGACCTGGACTTCGCCAAGACGCCCGAGGACAAGATCGGCATGCTGTTCTGGCGCGCTCACCGCGCCGCCCGCATCCAGTTCTCGCTCGGCTTCCACCTCGGCCAGATGACACCGCAGCAGGCCATCGACCTGCTGGTCGCCAACGGCCACGAGCGCGAGAACGCCGCCGCCGAGGTGCGCCGCAGCTTCGCCGGCGACTACCCGCCGATCTACCAGGCCGCCTACATGCTCGGCGGCCTGCAATTCCGCGCGCTGCACGAGGAGCTGGTGAAGTCCGGCCGGATGAGCAACCGCGACTTCCACGACCGCATCCTGCAGGGCGGCACCATGCCGGTCGAGATGGTCCGCGCGCGGCTGCTGGGCGAGGCGCCGGCGGCCGACTTCAGGTCGAGCTGGCGCTTCTACGACCTCGGTCGCTGAGGCGCAGCGAGAGCCGCTTCGCCAAGGGCACAGGAACGTTACGGCCGGAGCCCGCTTCGTCTCCCCGTCGGCACGTCTTCCTCGCCACCGATACGACAAAGCCCCGCCGAAGCGGGGCTCTCGTTGTCGGGGAAGCCGGCGACGGATCAATCGCCCATCTGCTTCTGCAGGTGTTCCCAACGCTCCTGCGCGTCGATGGTGCGCTCGGCGGTCAGGCGCGCCTCCAGACGGTCCAGGCCGATCTCCTCGCCGGTGTCGACGCAGTAGCCGTATTCGCCCTCCTCGATGCGCCGGAGCGTGCTGTCGATCTTGTTGATCAGCTTGCGGTAGCGGTCGCGGGTGCGCAGCTCCAGCGAGTTCTCGGTCTCGCGGGTGGCGCGCTCGGCTTCGTCGCCGACGTCGCGCACCTCTTCCTTGAGGTTCTCGATGGTCTGCTTGGACTCCTCGACCAGTTCGTCGCGCCAGGCGAGCAGGCGCTGGCGGAAGTACTCCAGGTGGAGCGGGTTCATGTACTCCTCATCCGGCGAGGGCTTGTAGCCCGGAGGCAGGATGGGCCTTCCGTTTTCGTCTGTCTGGTACTTCACGATCTTCACCGGACGCTTGGGGGCGGCGTCCTTCTTGGGTTCGGGTTTGGCGGCCACGGCCTTGGGGCCGGCGCGGACAGGGAGTGTCGGCTTGACCGCCGGCGGTGCGGGCGGTGCCGCGGGGGCGGGCCTGGCCTCGACCTCGCGGGCCGCCTTGGCCGGCGTGGCAGGCTTGGCGGCGGCCTTCGTCGCCGGTTTGCGCTGCGCCGGCGTGGCCGACTTGATCTGCTTCACAGGAGCTTTCTTGGCGGCACCGGCGGTTTTCTTTGCGGCGGGCTTGACGGCCTTGACGGCCTTCTTCGTCGGCGCCTTGGCCGATGCAGCCTGCCCCGGAGCCGACTTCTTCGGAGCCGCCTTCCTGACCGGCGCCTTGGCCTGTGTCGTCTTGACCCTGGCCGTCCTGGCTGCCGGCTTCGAAGCCTGCTTGGCGGCCGGCTTGGCGGCAGTCTTCCGGGCAACGGGCTTGGCGGCCTTCTTGGCCGGCTTGGCGGCCTTCTTCGCGGGTTTCTTCGCAGCCACTTCGCAATTCCCTGGTGGTGGAGTCAAGATTGAGGCTGAGCGGCGGCGTGTTATAGCCTAGTCGCGTGGCAGCGGCAACCGCTGTCGCCTCGCGCAGTCTTCGTCCGCCCGGCATTCTAGCGGTGAAATCCCTCTTACTCCTCCTGCTGCGCGGCTACAAGCGTTTCCTCAGCCCGCTGCTCGGCCCGCGCTGCCGCTTCCATCCGAGCTGTTCCAGCTACGCGATGGAGGCGGTGGAGCGCTTCGGCGCGCTGCGCGGCGGCTGGCTGGCGCTGCGACGCGTCGGGCGCTGCCACCCCCTGAACCCGGGCGGATTCGATCCGGTCCCGGACACCTGGCCGCCCCCACCCAAGGAACGCGAATGAGCGCCTGGCTGATCAGCAATGCCACCCTCGTCAACGAAGGCCGACGTTTCGAGGCCGACCTGCGTGTTCGCGACGACCGCATCGAACAGATCGGCAGCGGCCTGTCCGCCCGCCCGGGCGAGCGCGTGTACGACGCTTCCGGCCTGTGGCTGCTGCCGGGGGTGATCGACGCCCAGGTGCACTTCCGCGAGCCGGGGATGGAGCACAAGGGCGATCTGGCCACCGAACCGGCCGCCGCGGTCGCCGGCGGCGTGACCAGCTACCTGGAGATGCCGAACACCCGACCGCCGACGCTCGACGACGATGCGCTGGAGGACAAGTACCGCCGCGCCACCGGCCGCTCGCGCGCCAACTTCGGCTTCTACTACGGCGCCAGCAACGACAATCTGGAGGCGATCAAGCGGCTGGATCCGCGCGCCACGCCGGGCGTGAAGGTGTTCATGGGCGCCTCCACCGGCAACATGCTGGTGGACGACCCGGCGATTCTGGAAGGCATCTTCCGCGAATGCCGGGTGCCGATCATCACCCATTGCGAAGACACGCCGATGATCGACGCGGAGATGGCCAAGGCCCGCGCGAAGTACGGCGAGGACATCCCGGTCGAGCTGCACGCCGACATCCGCTCGCGCGCCGCCTGCCTGAAGTCCACCGAGCTGGCGCTGTCGCTGGCACGCCGCTTCGACAGCCGCCTGCACGTGCTGCACATCTCCACCGCCGAGGAGCTGGCGCTGTTCGCGCCCGGCCCGGTCGAGGGCAAGCGCATCACTGCCGAGACCTGCGTGCACTTCCTGCGCTTCGCCCGTGAGGACTATGCCACGCGCGGCACGCTGATCAAGTGCAACCCGTCGATCAAGGAGGCCTCCGACCGCACCGCGCTGCTGCGTGCGGTGGCCGAGGACCGCATCGACGTGCTGGCCACCGACCATGCCCCGCACACCCTGGACGAGAAGCGGCAGAAGTACGAGAAGGCGCCGTCCGGCCTGCCGCTGGTGCAGGACTTCGTGGTCGCGGCGCTGGAGTGCGTGCATGAGGGGCACTTCCCGCTGGAGCACTTGGTGCGCAAGTTCTGCCACGCGCCGGCGATCCGCTTCGACATCGCCGGTCGCGGCTTCCTGCGCGAGGGTTATTACGCCGATCTCACGCTGATCGATCCCACCGGCGGCACCGAGGTCACTCGCGAGCGGGTGCTGTCCAAGTGCGGCTGGAGTCCGTTCGAGGGCGTACGCTTCCGCTCGCGCGTGGCCGCCACCTTCGTCAACGGCGAGCTGGCCTTCGACGGCGAAAAACTGCTCGGTGCGCCGCAGGGCCGGCGGCTGGAGTTCGCCCGGTGATCCGGCTGGCGCTGATGCTGCTGCTGGGGCTGCTGGCCCTGCCGTCAGCCCGCGCCGCGGACCGCCGAACCGAACTGCCCGAGCAGGTGCGTCAGGGCCAGCTGGTGTTCGGCCAGACCGCCGCGGGCAACCGGGTCGAACTCGACGGCCGCGCGCTGCGGGTGGACGGCGAGGGCCGTTTCGTGTTCGGTGTCGGCCGCGACGAGGTCGGCCCGCTGCCGCTGAAGATCGTCTGGCCCGACGGCGCGGTGGAATACCTGAACCTGAAGGTTTCGCCGCGCGTGTGGCCGATCGAACGCGTCACCGGCGTGCCGCAGGCCACGGTGACGCCACCGCCGGAGATCGCCGCCCGCATCGCCCGCGAGCAGGCACAGGTGGCGAAGGCGCGCGAGCTGGACGACGATCGCCAGGACTGGCGCGCGGGCTTCATCTGGCCGCTGCGGGGCCGGGTCAGCGGGGTCTACGGCAGCCAGCGCATCTACAACGGCGTGCCGCGCGCCTTCCACTCCGGGCTGGACGTGGCTGCGCCGACCGGCACGCCGATCCAGGCCCCGGCCGCCGGCATCGTCACTTTCGCCGCGCCCGATCTGTACCTGACCGGCGGCACCGTGCTGATCGACCACGGCCACGGCGTGAGCTCGAACTTCCTGCACCTGTCGCGCATCGACGTCGCCGTCGGCGAGCGGGTGGCGCAGGGCCAGACGATCGGCGCGGTCGGCGCCACCGGGCGCGCCACCGGGCCGCACATGCACTGGGGCATGAACTGGTTCGACGTCCGCATCGACCCGCAGCTGCTGGTCGAAGGGCAGTAGCGGCGTAAGCCGCCAGCGGACACCCTGCCAAGCCGCCGGTCGCGGCTTGCGCCGCCCCTACGGGTTACCCGCGCAGGTGCGCCACGCCTTCGAGCCCGGCCGAGTAACCGCCCGGGACGCCCTTGGTGGCGACGGCGACGGCGTTGTGCGGATGCAGGCTCTCGTAGTGCGAGGCACGCACCCAGAAGTCGGCGACGCGCTCGTCCTGGTCCAGCGCGGCCTGCATGCGGCGGGCAGCGTCCTCGCAGAACATCAGGTTCTGGCCGTTGAGGCGGGCGAAGGCCTGCTCGTCCTCGCGCTTGACCGCGGTCTGCACCGGGGTCTTGAGCGCGCCCTCGATGCGGTCGATGAGGTCGACGATCGGGAAGTCCCGGAACGAGGGCACCAGCCGCACCTTCACCTCGGCGCTGCTGCGCTGGCTGTGCGGGGTGGCGCAGATGCCCTGCTCGCTGCCCAGCCAGGCCAGCACGGCGTCATAGTCGAGCGGCGCGGTGCTGGCGAAATCCTGTTGGAAGCGTTCCTGGATCAGCTGCCGCGCCAGCGCGGCCGAACACGGGCAGGTGCTCGAGTAGGCCACGTCGAAGGCCAGCTCGAGGGTGAACTGGCCGTGGTCCATCACCCCGGTGACGGCGACCGGGTAGCTCTTCCAGCCGCTGTTGTCGCTCATCAGGGCCGGGCGGCGCACCATGTAGTCGAAGCGCACCTGGATCATGGCGCGGTCGGACAGGTCGGCGTGGGATTCGAGAAAGTCCTTCAGCAGCCGGCGCACGCCGCAAGGGCTCAGCGGCTCGCTCGACAGCGCCTTGTCCACATGCAGGTACAGCCGCGACATGTGGATGCCGCGCACGTCCGGGCGCCTGAGGTTGACGAAGGCGTTGACGCGGGCGCCGCTGGTGACCACGCGACCGTCCGTGCCGGCAAGGCTGACCGGCACCTCGATCTCGCCCATGCCGACCCAGTCGAGCTGCCCGGCCACCACGGGACGGGCCTCGCTGGCGATGTCGGGCATCACGCGGGCAGTATTGTCGGGCTGGAAAGGGGCCACCTCGGTTCTCCTCATCGGTGCCAATGCGTGGAGCCTGGATGCGGCCCCGTGCAGGCAGTGTCAAGCCGCGCATTGTAACCGCTGCACGGCGACCACCCCCGGGACGGAGCGGTTCAGCCGCGCCGGGCGGCGCGCCAGGCGTGCCAGGCGGTGGCCGGACCGGTACCGGCAGCCAGTCGGCCATGGCGCGCCAGCCGGGTCAGCCGCTGGCGGTCGAAAGCCAGGCTCAGGCGGCGATACAGGCCTGCCCGGGGTAGGCGCGCCGGCAGGCTGCCGGCCAACTCGCGCGCCCAGTCCCGGCGCACCGGCAGGCCGCGCTCGCCGGCCAGTTCGGCGGCGGTGACGCCATGCCGCGCCAGCAGCGACAGCGGTACCCGACCGGCGTCCTCGGCGGCCAGGCCGACCAGCAACCGGTGCAACAACAGATGAGCCGCCACGGCCCGCTCGGCGTCGGCATCGTGGAGGCCGTCGAACAGCGCCGCCTCCATCGCCGCGATACCGCGCGCCAGCGGCATCATGCCCGCCAGGGCCGCATCGCGATCGGCCGGCCGGCTGTCGCCCTGCGCGCACTCGGCCAGCCCGCGCGCCAGCATCGTCCACGGCGGATCGCCCGGCCCGAGCAGCGCATGGGTGACCGGATGCCGTGCCCTGCCCTGCGCGAGCGCAACGAGTTCGTCCACCCACCAGCCGGACTTGGCGGCGATGACGCGGGGGTCGCGGAGTTCGAACGCCGCCTCGCGTAGCTCGAACAGCAACGCACCCCAGGCACGGAAGCGCGGGCGCAGCGATGCCGGCACGAACAGTTCGCCGATCTCCATTTCCGGCTCGCGGGCGCGCCACTTGCCCACGTAGTCGTCGATCGGCGCGATCCGGTCAGGCGGCGCCACGCAAGGGCTCCAGCCGGCCATCGGCCAGCAGGTCGATCGGATGGACGGCGCAGGCATCGGCGCGCCAGGCGAAGGGGTCCTCGTCGTCGCCGCGATAGCCCCACAGCGCGGCGACCGACTTCATGCCGGCGGCGCGGGCGGCGACGATGTCGCGCTCGTCGTCGCCGACGTAGACGCCATCGGCCGGCGCGACACCCAGCTCGCGGCAGGCGTGCAGGAGCTGATCGGGCGCGGGTTTCTTCACCGGCAGGCTGTCACCGCCGACCAGCAGCGCGCAGCGCCGCGCCCAGCCCATGCCGGCCACCACCTCGCGCGCCAGGTACAGCGCCTTGTTGGTGACGATGCCCCAGCGCGCGCCGCTGGCCTCGATGGCGGCGAGCACGCGCTCGATGCCGTCGAAAGGCGTGCTGTGCTCGGCCAGGCGCTCGGCGTAGTAGCCGAGAAAGACCGGCAGGCGCGCTTCGCGTTCGTGCTCGTCGAGCTCCGGATAGGCCGCCCGCAGCATCGCCCGCCCCCCCTTGGAAACGACCTGGCGGAAGCCGTCCATCGGCAGCGGCGGCAGATGCTCGTCGGCGCGTAGCCGGTTCATCGCCGCCAGCAGATCGGCCGCACTGTCGACCAAGGTGCCGTCGAGGTCGAACAGGACCAGCGGCGCGATCGTCGTCCTCATGCCGGGCCCGGCTCCGCTGGCTTGCGCGCGCAGGCCAGGTAGTTGACCCCGGTGTAGCGCGAAATCCAGGCCCGGCGGCGCCACGGATCGTAGGCCAGTCCGCTGACGTCCTCGAGCTCCAG
The DNA here is from genome assembly GCA_041640375.1 of Rehaibacterium sp. Lineage (GTDB taxonomy): Bacteria > Pseudomonadota > Gammaproteobacteria > Xanthomonadales > Xanthomonadaceae > Rehaibacterium. Next base: position 18,866 of record JBEQAM010000003.1, read on the forward strand.
CCCGGCTTCGCGCAGCCACGCCGCCAGCTCGGACGGGCGGATGAACTGGCGGTAGTGGTGCGTCCCCTTCGGCAGCAGGCGGGCGATGTACTCGGCGCCGACGATGGCCAGCGCGAACGCGGCCGGCGTGCGGTTGAGCGTGGACACGAACAGCCGCCCACCGGGCTTGAGCAGCGCCGCGCAGGCGCGGATCACCGAGGACGGGTCGGGCACGTGCTCGAGCATCTCCATGCAGGTGACCGCGTCGTAGCCGCCACTGCGCTGCGCGGCCAGGTCCTCCACGGAAGACAGCACGTATTCGACCTGCCGGCCGGATTCGTACAGATGCAGCCTGGCGATCTCGATCAGGTCCGGCGCCAGGTCCAGCCCGGTGACCTGCGCGCCCTCGGCGGCCATCGCCTCGCTGAGCAGGCCGGCGCCGCAGCCGACATCGAGCACGCGCCGACCGGCCAGCGGGGCGCGTGCACTCACGTAGGCCAGACGGGTCGGGTTGAGTTCGTGCAGCGGGCGCTGCGGGCCGTGGGGATCCCACCACCTGTGCGCCAGTTTGGCGAACTTCGCCAGTTCCGCCCGGCTGACGTTGGGCTTGTCGGCCGTGGCGTTCATCGGGCGGCCGGCATCGTGGCGATGCGCTCGCGCCAGCGCGCGACCTTGGCCTTGAGCGCATCGGTGTCCATGTCGACCAGCCGGCGTTCGCGGAGTTTCGCGCGGCCGTCGACCCAGGTGTCGCTGACCTGCTGGCGGCCGGTGGCGTAGACCAGCTGCGAGATCACATGGTGCAGCGGCTGGGTCTCGATCTCGCGCAGGTCGACGCAGACCAGGTCGGCGCGCTTGCCGGGCTCGATCGAGCCGATCGTCTCGCCCATGCCGATCGCACGCGCGCCGCCCAGCGTGGCCATGCGCAGCGCGCTGGCGGCGTCGAGCGCGGAAGCGTCCATCGCCACGCCCTTGGCCAGCAGCGCGGCCGTGCGCATCTCGCCGAACATGTCCAGGTCGTTGTTGCTGGCGCAGCCGTCGGTGCCCAGCGCCAGGTTGACCCCGGCGCGACGCAGCTTCTCCACCGGACAGAAGCCCGAGGCCAGCTTGAGGTTGGATTCGGGGCAATGCACCACCGACACCCCACGCTCGGCGCACAGCGCGATCTCGGCATCGGTCAGCGCGGTCATGTGCACGGCGATCAGTTGGCTGTTGAGCAGGCCGAGCCGGTCGATGCGGGCGATCTGGCGCATGCCGTGCTGCTTCACCGCCTCGTCGGCCTCGTGCGCGGTCTCGTGCAGGTGCAGATGCACCAGCAGGTCGAGCTGGTCGGCCAGCATGCGGATGCGTTCGAAACTCTCGTCGGAGACGGTGTACGGCGCGTGCGGGGCGAAGCAGGTGCGTACCAGCGCGTCGCCGCGCCAGTTGTCGTGGACCTCCAGCGCCTTGTCGAAGTACTCGTCCTGCGAGGATGCCCAGGCGGTGGGAAACTGGATCACCGGCAGGCCGACCAGGGCGCGGAAGCCCAGCCGCTTGTAGGTGGCGGCCTGCACGTCGGGGAAGAAGTAGTCCTCGCTGGCGCAGGTGGTGCCGCCGCGAAGCATCTCGGCCACCGCCAGCTCGATGCCGTCGGCGACGAACTCCGGCCCGATCAGCGCGCCCTCGATCGGCCAGATGTGCTCCTGCAGCCAGGTCATCAGCGGCAGATCGTCGGCGACGCCGCGCAGCAGCGTCATCGGGTTGTGGCAGTGGGCGTTGACCAGGCCCGGCAGCAGCACGTGACCAGGGCGTTCGACGGTCTCGGCCGCAATGAAGTGGGTGCGGGCCTCGGCGCGTGGCAGGACGGCAAGGATCTGGCCGCCGCGCACGGCCACGGCGTGGTCTTCCAGCACCACGCCGTGCGGTTCGACCGGCACCACCCAGCCGGCTTCGATCAGCAGGTCGCAGGACTGGGGGGAGTGCGGCTCGGTCATGTCGTTTCCGTCGGAGAGCCGGGCGCGAACGCCCGGAGCACGGCTGGAAAGCGGGGAGGATGGACTCCGGCCCGCGCCGGGACGGCGCTTGGTCCGGGCCGTCCGCGCGCCGCGCCAGTGGGTCCAGGCGTCACTTCACACGGCTGACGTACTCGCCACTGCGGGTGTCGACCCGGATGATCTCGTCCTGGCCGACGAACAGCGGCACGCGCACCACGGCGCCGGTCTCCAGCCTGGCCGGCTTGCCGCCGCCGCCGGAGGTGTCGCCGCGCACGCCGGGGTCGGTCTCGACGATCCTGAGCTCGACGAAGTTCGGCGGCGTGACCTGGATCGGCATGCCGTTCCACAGCGTCACCACGCACGGCTCCTCGCCCTTGAGCCACTTGGCGGCCTCGCCGACGCCGGCCTTGTCGGCCTGCACCTGCTCGAAGGTCTCCGGCTGCATGAAGTGCCAGAACTCGCCGTCCGTATACAGGAACTGCATGTCGGTATCGACCACGTCCGCCGCCTCCAGCGAGTCGGTGGACTTCATGGTCAGCTCGACGACGCGCCCGGACTTGATGTTGCGGTACTTCACCCGGGTGAAGGCCTGGCCCTTGCCCGGCTTGACGTACTCGGTGTCGACGATCACGCAGGGCTCGTTGTTGACCAGGATCTTCATCCCGTTCTTGACGTCGTTCATGCCATAGCTGGCCATGGATGCTCCTGAGGGGGAAAGGCCACCGCGGCGGGCGGCTACAATGGGAAATTCCGTAGACCGGCCGGACCGATCCGAGCGCGTCATGATAACCGCTAACCCCTTGCCGGCGCAGCCGCGCCGCTGGCAGACGCTGTGGCGCCAGGCCGTGCGCGACCCGCGCGAGCTGCTGTCCCTGCTCGGGCTGCAGTCCCTGGCCAGACGGATCTCCGACAGCGCCGCCGCCCAGTTCCCGCTGCGGGTGCCGCACGGCTTCATCGCCCGGATGCGCCCCGGCGACCCGGACGACCCGCTGCTGCGCCAGGTGCTGCCGGTGGTCGAGGAGGAACGGATCGCGCCCGGCTACGGCTTCGATGCAGTCGGCGACCTGGCCGCCCGCGGCGCCACCGGCGTGCTGCACAAGTACGACGGCCGTGCCTTGCTGATCGCCACCGGCAGCTGCGCCGTCCACTGCCGCTATTGCTTCCGCCGGCATTTTCCCTATGGCGAGGAGACCGCCGCCACCAATGGCTGGCGCGCGGCGCTGGACTATCTGGCCGCCGACGCCTCCATTACCGAGGTGCTGCTGTCCGGCGGCGATCCGCTGTCGCTGGCCACCCGCAAGCTGGCCGAGCTGACCGACGCCCTCGCCGCCCTGCCGCACATCCGTCGCCTGCGTATCCATACCCGCCTGCCCATCGTGCTGCCCGAGCGGGTCGACGAGGAACTGCTCGCCTGGCTCGCCGGACTACCACAGCAGGTCGTCGTGGTCGTCCACGCCAATCACCCGCACGAGATCGACGGCAGCGTCCGGCAGGCGCTGCTGGCGTTGCAGGGGAGCGGCGCCACCCTGCTCAACCAGGCCGTGCTGCTGCGCGGCGTCAACGACGATACCGAGGCGCTGGCCGCGCTCTGCGAGCGCCTGTTCGAGGCCCGTACGCTGCCCTATTACCTGAACCTGCTCGACCGCGTCGCCGGCGCCGCCCACTTCGAGGTGCCGGAAGCGCAGGCCCTCGCGCTGCACGAGACACTGATGCGGCGTCTGCCCGGTTATCTCGTGCCCAGGCTGGTGCGCGAGCAGGCCGGCGCTCCCTACAAGGTGCCGCTGACGCTGTCGGGCTCGGTGGCCATTTCGCCCGCCAGCGTGTAAAACGCCCGGACCACCCGGAGAAGCTTTCCCGATGTCACGACAGGAGTCTGTCCTCCGCCTGCTGCTGATCGAAGACCACCTCGAGGAGGCCGAACGACTCATCAGCACCTTGCGTAACGGCGGAATCGCGGTGCGCCCGCAGCGGCCCAACAACGCCGAGGCGCTGCGCAGCCT
>JBEQAM010000004.1:0-20965 GCA_041640375.1 Rehaibacterium sp.
GGCGCGACCCGCCGGGGTGGCTTCGGGGCCCGCGCCGGCGGTCGGCGGCCGGGCCGGTGCGCGGGTCGGCCGCTACGGCCAGGAGCAGGCCGGTGACGACCCGGATTGCCTTGTCTCTCATCAGGCGGCGCTTGTGTGCTGGGCGAACCGGAGGATTGTCGGCCGAAAGGCGGTGCCGCGTCCACGACGGACGGGAGTCACGACGCTCTCACGGTGCGGTCTTATACTGTCGGCATGGCAAACGAGAAGCATCCGGCACAGGAACACCAGCACGGTTTGGCGGTCGAAACCGCGAAGCCGGAGGTCATCCGCCCGCCGCTGTACCAGGTCGTGCTCCTCAACGACGACTACACCCCCATGGATTTCGTCGTCGAGGTGCTGCAGATCTTCTTCGGGATGAACCGCGAGAAAGCCACGCAGGTCATGCTTCATGTCCACACTCGTGGCAAGGGGGTGTGTGGCGTGTTCACCCGCGAGGTGGCCGAGACCAAGGTCACCCAGGTGAACGAATTCTCGCGACAGCACCAGCACCCGTTGCTGTGCACGATGGAAAAGGCGTAGACCATCCCCATATCGGGTCCAACGTCGGAGGCAGTCATGTTCAGCAAGGACCTCGAGTACACCATCGGCCAGTGCTACAAGCAGGCCCGCGAAGCCCGTCACGAGTTCATGACGGTCGAGCACCTGCTGCTGGCCCTGCTGGACAACCCGTCCGCCGCCGCCGTGCTGCGCGCCTGCGGCGCCGACGCCACGCGGCTGGCCAACGACCTCCGGCAGGTGATTGCCGAGACGGTACCGATGCTCTCCAGCGACGACTCGCGCGACACCCAGCCGACGCTGGGCTTCCAGCGCGTGCTGCAGCGCGCCGTCTACCATGTGCAGTCCTCCGGTAAGAAGGAGGTCACCGGCGCCAACGTGCTGGTGGCGATCTTCGGCGAGAAGGACTCTCATGCCGTCTATTTCCTGCACCAGCAGGAAATCACCCGGCTCGACGTGGTCAACTACATCTCGCACGGCGTGGCCAAGGTCGGCGACATGCCGGCGATCAAGCCGGAAAGCGAGACCTCGCGTGATTCGGAGAGCGAAGCGGGCGATGGCCGCGGCAATCCGCTGAGCGAATACGCCAGCAACCTCAACGAACTGGCCCGGCAGGGCAAGATCGACCCGCTGATCGGTCGCAACGAGGAGATCGAGCGCACCATCCAGGTGCTGTGCCGCCGTCGCAAGAACAATCCGCTCTACGTCGGCGAGGCCGGCGTCGGCAAGACCGCGCTGGCCGAGGGGCTGGCCAAGCGCATCGTCGACGGCGAGGTGCCGGCGGTGCTGGAGGATGCGGTGATCTACGCGCTCGACCTGGGCGCGCTGGTGGCCGGCACCAAGTACCGCGGCGACTTCGAGAAGCGTCTGAAGGCGGTGATCGCGCAGCTGCGCAAGGAGCCAGGCGCGATCCTGTTCATCGACGAGATCCACACCATCATCGGAGCCGGCAGCGCATCGGGCGGCACCATGGACGCCTCCAACCTGATCAAGCCGGTGCTGGCGTCCGGCGAGCTGCGTTGCATCGGCTCGACCACCTTCCAGGAATACCGCGGCGTGTTCGAGAAGGACCGCGCACTGGCCCGGCGCTTCCAGAAGATCGACGTCGCCGAGCCCTCGGTCGCCGATGCAGTCGCCATCCTGGAGGGGCTCAAGAGCCGATTCGAGCAGCATCATTCGGTCGAGTACACGCCCGGCGCGCTGCGCGCGGCGGTGGACCTGTCGGTCAAGCACATCGGCGACCGCCTGCTGCCTGACAAGGCCATCGACGTCATCGACGAGGCCGGCGCCCGCCAGCGCCTGTTGCCGCTGGAGGAGCGCAAGGGCGTGGTGGACGTGCCCGAGATCGAGTTCATCGTCGCCCGCATGGCGCGCATTCCGCCCAAGCAGGTGTCGGCGTCCGACAAGGATGTGCTGCAGAACCTCGAGCGCAACCTGAAGATGGTGATCTTCGGTCAGGACCCGGCGATCGAGACGCTGACCTCGGCGATCAAGATGGCCCGCTCCGGCCTGGGCAACCCGGACAAGCCGATCGGCAACTTCCTGTTCGCCGGCCCCACCGGCGTCGGCAAGACCGAGGTCACTCGCCAGCTCGCGCTGCAGCTCGGCATCGAGCTGGTGCGCTTCGACATGTCAGAGTACATGGAGGCGCATTCGGTGAGCCGGCTGATCGGCGCGCCCCCGGGCTATGTCGGCTTCGACCAGGGCGGTCTGCTGACCGAGAAGATCGTCAAGACGCCGCACTGCGTGCTGCTGCTGGACGAGATCGAGAAAGCCCACCCGGACGTCTACAACATCCTGTTGCAGATCATGGACCGCGGCACGTTGACCGACACCAACGGCCGCGAGGCGAACTTCCGCAACGTGATCCTGGTGATGACCACCAACGCCGGCGCAGCGCAGGCATCCCGGCGTACCATCGGCTTCGTCGAGCAGAACCACGCGCCGGACGCGATGGAGACGATCCGTCGCACCTTCACGCCGGAATTCCGCAATCGTCTGGACGCCATCGTGCAGTTCCAGTCGCTCGGCATGGAGCACGTGCTGCGCGTGGTGGACAAGTTCATCATCGAGCTGGAGACCCAGCTGCACGACAAGCACGTCACCCTGTCGGCCACGGCCGAGGCGCGGCACTGGCTGGCCGAGCACGGCTTCGATCCGCAGATGGGCGCGCGGCCGATGGCGCGGGTCATCCAGGAGAAGATCAAGCGGCCGTTGGCCGACGAACTGCTGTTCGGCAAGCTGGTCGGCGGTGGTCGCGTCAGCGTGGATGTGCGTGACGGGGATCTGGTGGTGGAGAGCTTCCCCGAGCCCGAGCGTCTGCTGCCGGCGACCGTGTAGCAGCGGCGCAAGCCGCGATCCGGGGCAGGCCTGCAGCGCAGCGGTCTTGGTCGCAGCGCCGAACGCTCCGGTGCGACGACGAGCGCGCAAACGAAAACGGCGGCCCGAGGCCGCCGTTTTGCGTTCCGATCCCGCCGTCACTTCATGCGGTAGGTGATGCGCCCCTTGGTGAGGTCGTAGGGTGTCATTTCCACCTTCACCTTGTCGCCGGTGAGGATGCGGATGTAGTTCTTGCGCATGCGCCCGGAGATGTGGGCGATGATGACGTGGCCGTTCTCGAGCTTCACGCGGAACATGGTGTTCGGCAGCGCTTCGAGCACCACGCCCTCGAATTCGATGGTATCGTCCTTGGACATGCCTTCTCTGTGGTTGGCTGGCGGCCGGGCCGCGCGGGAAAGGCGGGCATTCTGCCACGCCGGCCGTCGGGGGGCAAAAGGGTGGCGGGGTGGGACAGGCTCGGCCCCGTCACGCCCCGACGGCCGGCCCGGCCAGTACCGACACTGACAGGACGCCGACGCGGTCGCGCCAAGGGGTGGGCGGCGCCGCTTCGGCACAGAGCCGTTCGATCTCGGCCAGGAAGCGCGCGCGCGGCATCCGTTCCGCGCCCAGTGTCAGCAGATGCGGGCTCTCGACCTGGGCGTCGATCAGCGGCCAGCCCCAGCCGCGGAGGATGTGCGCCAGCCCGGCCAGCGCCGCCTTCGATCCGCCGGATTCGGCGCCGAACATGCTCTCGCCGAAGAACATCCGGCCGATGGCGACGCCGTAAATGCCACCGACCAGCCGCTCGCCGTCGTACACCTCCACCGAATGAGCGTGACCGAGCCGATGCAGTGCGGCATAGGCCGCGCGCATCGCCGGCGTGATCCAGGTGCCGTGCTGGCCGCGACGCGGCGATGCGGCGCAGGCGGCGATCACGGCGTCGAACGCGGTGTCGGCGCGGATCTGCCAGCCGCTGCGGCGCAGCGTGCGGCGGAAGCGCGAGGACAGGCGCACGCCGTCGGTGCGGAACACCAGTCGCGGGTCCGGACTCCACCACAAGATCGGCTCGCCGGCCGAGTACCAGGGAAAGATGCCGTGCCGGTAAGCGTTGAGCAGTCGGCGAGGATGCAGGTCGCCCCCCATCGCCAGCAGCCCGTCCGGCTGCCGCAGCGCGCAAGCGGCCGGTGGGAAGGGCGCGTGCGGATCAGGCGACAGCAGCGGGATGCGCAGGGTCATCGCGGAACGGAGTGTGCTGCATCGCGGCGGCGAGGTAATCCCGTGTCGCCGCACGCTCCCGTCGGCACCAGCCGGCGAGCGCTTCGGCGAAGGCCGGATCGGGTACGAAGTGCCGGCTGCGGGTCAGGGTCGGCAGAAAGCCACGGGCGATCTTGTGCTCGCCCTGCGCGCCCGGCTCGAAGCATGACAGCCCTTCGCGCAGGCAGTACTCGATGCCCTGGTAGTAGCAGGTCTCGAAATGCAGGCCGGGCAGGTCGATGTCGCTGCCCCAGTAACGGCCATACAGGGTGTCGCCGCCGCGCAGGCACAGCGCGCCGGCCACGATGGCGCCGTGGCGCTCGGCGAGGATCAGCACCAGCGCATGCGGCATGGCCCGCGCCAGGTGGCGGAAGAACTCCAGCGTCAGGGCCGGGGAGTTGCCCTTTGCCATGAAGGTGCGGCAGTAGAAAGCGTGCATCGCGGCCAGGTCCGCTTCACTGGCCTGGTCGCCGTGGACGATGCGAAAGCCGATGCCGGCACGCGCCACCGCGGCGCGTTCGGCGCGGATGTTCTTGCGGCGTTTGTGGGTGAGCGCGGCGAGGAAGTCGTCGAAGTCGTGCCAGCGCGGCGCACCATCTCCAATCGGGCGACGCCAGTGGAACTGCACGTCCAGCCGTGCCAACCAATCGGCCGGGACATCGCGGTCTTCCGTTTCGGGCAGGAAATTGACATGCAGCGAGGACAGCCCGCGTCGGCGGGTTTCCTCCGCCATGGCCTCGCACAGCCGGCGTTGCGCATCGGCGTCGACGGCCAGCAGGCGCGGCCCGGTCACCGGGGTGTACGGCACCGCCACCAGCCATTTCGGGTAGTAGCCGATTCCGTGGCGATGCCAGGCATTGGCCCAGGCATGGTCGAACACGAATTCGCCGTGCGAGTTGCCCTTGAGATAGGCCGGCGCCGCGGCCAGCAGCCGCGCGCCGTCCCACAACGCCGCATGCAGCGGCGACCAGCCCCAGCGCGGGCGCAGGCAGCCGGTGGCCTCGAGCCCGTGCAGGAAGGCGTGCGAGACGAAGGGATTGCGCCCATCGTGCAGCGCATCCCACGCGGCGGCGGGAATCTCCTCGAGCGAAGCGTGGAGGCGAAGCGTGGCCATGCACCCATTGTAGAAGCGGCGTGAGCCGTCGATCGCGACTCCCGCCGTCAGCCTACGGTAGACGACCGCGCCGTTCCCGCAGGAGCGTCAGCCTTCGCTGTCGAGGAACCGCTCCGCATCCAGTGCCGCCATGCAGCCGAAACCGGCCGAGGTGATCGCCTGGCGGTAGACCTGGTCGGCCACGTCGCCGGCGGCGAACACGCCCTCGACCGAGGTCTGGGTGGCCATGCCCTCCAGTCCGGTACGGATCTGCAGGTAGCCGTTCTTCATCTCGAGCTGTCCCTCGAACAGGCTGGTATTCGGCGTGTGGCCGATGGCGACGAAGAAGCCCTGCACGGCGATCTCGCGGGTGCTGTCGTCCTTCGTCGAGCGGATGCGCATGCCGGTGACGCCGCTGTCGTCGCCGAGTACCTCGTCGACGGTATGGTCCCAGATGATCTCGATCTTGCCGGACTGGGCCTTGGCGAACAGCTTGTCCTGCATGATCTTCTCGGCGCGCAGCTTGTCGCGGCGGTGCACCAGATAGACCTTGCGGGCGATGTTGGACAGGTACAGCGCTTCCTCGACGGCCGTATTGCCGCCGCCGATCACCGCCACATCCTGGTCGCGGAAGAAGAACCCGTCGCAGGTCGCGCAGGCCGACACGCCCTTGCCCATGAACTTCCGTTCGGACTCCAGGCCCAGGTACTTGGCCGTGGCACCGGTGGCGATGATCAGCGCGTCGCAGGTGTACTCACCGCTGTCGCCCTTGAGGCGGAACGGGCGGCGCGACAGGTCGGCGGTATGGATGTGGTCGAAGACGATCTCGGTCTCGAAGCGCTCGGCGTGCGCCTGCATGCGCGCCATCAAGTCCGGGCCGAGCAGGCCATGCGCATCGCCCGGCCAGTTGTCCACCTCGGTGGTGGTCATCAGCTGACCGCCCTGCTGGATGCCGGTGATCAGCACCGGCTTGAGGTTGGCGCGCGCCGCGTAGATCGCCGCGGTGTAGCCGGCGGGGCCGGAGCCGAGGATCAGCAGGCGGGCGTGGCGGGGCGTGGTGGGGGAGGGGCTCATGTATAATCCTCGCCGCTCTCGCGGCCTGAAAATCATTCGCGGCAGGCGGCCGGAAACCACCGGGCGCCCCTTCAAGAGATCTGTGGGGATGCGACGCGATCGCGTCGCCCGGCGGAAGGATGGAGGCGACCGCGCGAGGATTCAAGCCGCGTCGGAGGGATGGCCGGCGCAATGCCGGCTTTGTGCTTTGTATCGAGGACACTCCATGCGTATCGGTATCCCCCGCGAAACCAAAACCCTCGAAGGCCGCGTCGCGCTCGTGCCCGCCGCGGCCGGCGATCTCGTCCGCCGTGGCCACGAGGTCTGGATCGAAACCCAGGCCGGCCTGAAGAGCGGTTTCTCCGACGAGGCCTACACCGCGCTCGGCGTGAAGATCGCGCCGGACGCCGCCGCCCTGTACGAGAAGGGCGAGCTGATCGTGAAGGTGAAAGAACCCGTCGCGGGGGACCTCGAGCATCTGCGCAAGGACCATCTGCTGTTCTGCTACCTGCATCTGGCCGCCGAGCCGGCACTGACGAAGAAGCTGCTCGACATCGGCCTGACCGGCGTCGCCTTCGAGACCGTCGAGTTGGACAACGGCGACCTGCCGCTGCTGGCGCCGATGTCGATCATTGCCGGCCGGATCGCGGTGCAGGTCGGCACCCACCTGCTGCATATGCCGATGGGCGGCAAGGGCAAGCTGCTCGGCGGCCTGCCCTCCACCGAGCGCGGCAAGGTGGTGGTGTTCGGCGCCGGCGCGGCCGGCGCCAACTCGGCCGAACTGGCCGCGTCGGGCGGCGCGAATGTCGTGGTGTTCGAGAAACGCCAGGACCGCATGGCCCAGATGATGGCCATGGGCGCCAACATCACCGCGCTGTACCCGTACGAGGACGTGGTCGCGCGCGAAGTCGCCTCGGCCGACCTCGTGATCGGCGCGGTGCTGGTCACCGGCGCCAAGGCGCCGCACGTGGTCACCCGCGAGATGATCCGCGGCATGGCCCCGGGCAGTGTGCTGGTCGACATCTCGGTCGACCAGGGCGGCTGTTTCGAGACCACCCGCCCGACCACCTGGGCCGACCCCACCTATCTGGAAGAGGGCGTCACCCATTTTGCCGTCACCAACATGCCCGGCGCGGTGCCGCAGACCTCCTCGCAGGCGATCTGCGCGGCGATCCTGCCCTGGGTGCAGAAGCTGGCCAGTGGCGACTGGCGCGACAACCCGGCGCTGGTGCGGGGTATCAACGTCGAGGGCGGCAAGCTGGTCCATCCGGCGCTGCAGGGCATGGCGCTCTGAGCGTCACGCCTTTCCCGGCGGGAGTGGCCTGAGCCGCAACGTGGGCCATGCAGGCGCCCGACCGCGGCCCGCGTGCCGCCCCGCCGGGATATGGCAGCGCTACTCATCCATCCGGTCGTGCCGTATATTCAACGACTAACCGGTAATTCCTGAGGCCGATTCTCACGGTGGCTCGCAGCGCGGCAGACCGGATCAAGAACCAGGGCCGGGGTGGGCACCGCCTCGGCCTATGGCGCGAGCTTGCCCTGGTGGCGATCGCGCCGCTGGTGCTGTACCTGCTGGCCAGCCTGTTCAGCTACAGCCCGGACGACCCGGGGTGGTCGCGCTCGGGCAGCGTCACCGGCGAGCTGCGCAATTTCGGTGGCGCCACCGGCGCCTGGCTGGCCGATCTGGCCTTCTATCTGTTCGGCTATGCCGCCTACACCCTGCCGGTCGTGCTGGCCGCGGTCGCCTGGGTGGCGTTGTACGGCCGCGACGACGAGGCCGGCGCCGGGCTGACACCGGCGCTGCGCCTGATCGGTCTGGTCGGCTTCGTGGTCGCCGCCTCCGGCCTGCTCTGGCTGCAGTGGGGCGGGGCTCCTTCGCTGCCGGCCGATGCCGGCGGCATCCTCGGCCAGAGTGTCGGCAACTCGCTGCTCAAGGCCTTCGGCCCGCTCGGCGGCAACCTGTTCCTGCTGACCCTGTTCCTGGTCGCGATCACGCTGGCCACCGGCCTGTCCTGGCTGGCGCTGATGGACCGGATCGGGCAGGGCGTGCTGGCGCTGGCGAGACTGCTCGGCCAGCGCGTGCGCGAGGCCCAGGACTGGCGCGCCGCCCGCGCCGCCCGCGAGGAGCGTGACGAGGTGCGCAAGGTCGAGGCCGTGCGCCGCGCCCGCCGTGAGCCGGTCAGGATCGAGCCGCCACCGACGCCGGTGATCGAAAAGAGTGAGCGCGCCAAGCGCGAGCAGCAGATCCCGCTGTTCAACATCGACCCCGAAGGCGGCTTGCCGCCGCTGGCCCTGCTCGACGACCCCAAGCCGCAACCCAAGGGCTACTCCGAGGAAACGCTGGAGACGCTCTCGCGGCAGATCGAGTTCAAACTGCGCGATTTCCGCATCGAGGCGCAGGTGGTCGGCGCCTATCCGGGACCGGTGATCACCCGCTTCGAGCTCGAGCCCGCGCCGGGGGTCAAGGGCAGCCAGATCAACTCGCTGGACAAGGACATCGCCCGCGGCCTGAGCGTGAAGTCGGTGCGCGTGGTGGACGTGATCCCCGGCAAGTCGGTGATCGGCATGGAGATCCCCAACGTCCACCGGGAGATGATCTACCTTTCCGAGATCCTGCGCTCCAAGGAGTACGACAAGGCCGCCAGTCCGCTGACGCTGGCACTGGGTAAGGACATCGCCGGCCGCCCGACCGTGGCCGACCTGGCGCGCATGCCGCACCTGCTGGTGGCCGGCACCACCGGCTCGGGCAAGTCGGTCGCCGTCAACGCCATGGTGCTGAGCCTGCTGTACAAGGCCACCGCCAAGGAAGTGCGGATGCTGATGATCGACCCGAAGATGCTCGAGCTGTCGGTCTACCAGGGCATCCCGCATCTGATCGCGCCGGTCGTCACCGACATGAAGGAGGCCGCCAACGGCCTGCGCTGGTGCGTGGCCGAGATGGAGCGCCGCTACAAGCTGATGGCCGCGGTCGGCGTGCGCAACCTGTCGGGCTTCAACAAGAAGGTGCGCGACGCCGAGGATGCCGGCCAGCCGCTGATGGATCCGCTGTTCCGGCCCAACCCGGAGCTTGGCGAGGCGCCGCGCCCGCTGGAGCCGCTGCCCTACATCGTCGTGTTCATCGACGAATTCGCCGACATGATGATGATCGTCGGCAAGAAGGTCGAAGAACTCATTGCCCGCCTGGCGCAGAAGGCCCGCGCCGCCGGCATCCACCTGATCCTCGCCACCCAGCGCCCGTCGGTGGACGTGATCACCGGCCTGATCAAGGCCAATATTCCGACCCGCATCGCCTTCCAGGTGTCGAGCAAGATCGACTCGCGCACCATTCTCGACCAGTCCGGTGCCGAAACGCTGCTCGGCCACGGCGATATGCTCTACCTGCCGCCCGGCACCGCCATGCCCGAGCGCGTGCATGGCGCCTTCGTCAGCGACGAGGAGGTGCACCGCGTGGTCGAGCACCTCAAGTCGCATGGCGGCGGCCCGGACTACCTCGATGGCGTGCTGGAAGACACCCAGACCCTGGGTGAGGGCATCGCCGTGGGACCCACCGGGTTGCCAGAGCCGATGATCGGCGGCGACGAGTCCGACCCGCTCTATGACGAGGCGGTGAGGATCGTCACCGAGACTCGCCGCGCCTCGATCTCCGGCGTGCAGCGCCGCCTCAAGATCGGCTACAACCGTGCTGCCCGGCTGATCGAAGCCATGGAACAGGCTGGGATTGTCTCGCCGCCGGAACACAATTGCGACCGCACGGTGATCGCGCCGCCACCGCCGCGGGATTGATTACCGGGATGGACGCCCGCATCTGAACGGTGCCCAGGCGCCTGCGCCTTCTCTGTCCGCCGCAACCATGCTCGCCACCGACCTGCGCCGCCTGACGCTCCCCGAGCCACCCCCCGTGCTCGACCCCGCCGCCCGCGACGCCGCCCGCGCGCATTTCCTGCGCCGCCTGCGTGAAGAGAACGCCGTCCTCGTCGCGCACTACTACACCGACCCCGAGATCCAGCAGCTCGCCGACGAGACCGGCGGCTGTGTCGCCGATTCGCTGGAGATGGCGCGCTTCGGAAAATCCCACCCGGCCACCACGCTGGTCGTCGCCGGCGTGCGTTTCATGGGTGAGACCGCCAAGATTCTCAGTCCCGAAAAGCGTGTATTGATGCCGCGCACCGAGGCCACCTGTTCGCTCGACATCAGCTGCCCGCCCGACGAGTTCGCCGCCTTCTGCGACGCCCACCCCGACCGCACCGTGGTCGTCTACGCCAACACCTCGGCGGCGGTGAAGGCGCGTGCCGACTGGGTCGTCACCTCGTCGATCGCGGTGGACGTGGTCGCTCACCTGCACGCCCGCGGCGAGAAGATCCTGTGGGCGCCCGACCGCCACCTCGGCCGTTACGTGCGCGAGCGCACCGGCGCCGACATGGTCGCCTGGGAGGGTGCCTGCATCGTCCATGACGAGTTCCGTCACCGCGCACTGGCGATGCTCAAGGCGAGCTTCCCCGATGCCGCCATCCTGGTGCACCCCGAGTCGCCGGAGAGCGTGGTCGCGATGGCCGACGTGGTCGGCTCCACTTCGCAACTGATCCGTGCCTGCGTCGAGCTGCCGCACCCGCGGGTGATCGTCGCCACCGATCGCGGCATCTTCCACAAGATGAAGCAGGCCGCGCCGCACAAGGATCTGATCATCGCCCCCACCGGCGGCGACAGCGCCACCTGTCGTGCCTGCGCCACCTGCCCGTGGATGAAACTCAACGCGTTGGGCGCGTTGGCCGAGGTATTCGACAGCCCGGCCAATGAGATTCATGTGCCTGCCGACGTTTCGCGACGCGCCCTGCGCTCGCTCGACCGGATGCTGGCGTTTTCCGCCGGACGCGCCCCGGTGCGCAACGCCGCCGCCTGCGAAACCGCGCTGAACTGACCATGGCTGGACACGGCCGTTTTTCCGGCCGCGTTCAGCCGCCGCCGCCGACACTGCTTGCACGATCTTTCCCCAGGCCCCAAGCCATGACCGCGATCCTCCGCCTGCTCGCCGCTGCCGCCGCGCTCCTCGCGCCGCCCGTCCTGGCCGCCGATGCCGCTGCCCGATTCGATGCCTTCACCAGCGGGTTGCAGGGCCTGGACGGCCGCTTCGTGCAGCGCGTGTTCGACGCCAACGGCCAGCTCAACGAAGAGTCCAGCGGCCGCGTCGCGCTCAAGGCGCCGCGCCAGTTCCGCTGGGAATACGAGCGCCCATACCCGCAACTGATCGTCGCCGACGGCGACCACGTCTGGATCTTCGATCCGGACCTCGAGCAGGTCACCGTCCGCAATCAGAGCCATGAGGAGCAGGGCAGCCCACTGGCCGCGCTGATCGATCCGGGCGAACTGCATCGCCAGTTCGACATCGCCGAGGGCGGCGAAAAAGACGGCCTGGACTGGCTGGTGCTGACGCCGAAGAAAGCCGAGGACGCCCAGTTCGCTTCCGCCCGCCTCGGCTTCGACAGCGACGGCCTCAAGCGCATGTCGCTGCAGGATGCGCTCGGCCAGCGCACCGAGGTCGTGTTCGAGCAGTGGCGTCGCAACCCGGATTTCGCCGCCGGCCACTTCCGCTTCGTCCCGCCGGCCGGCGTGGATGTGATCGGCGAGGTGGGCGAGGGGGCACAGGCGTTTCCCATCGAGGATTGATCGATCCTGGAGTCGGGAGTCGGCAACCTCCCGATTTCCAGAACACCGCTAGAATGCAGAGGTGCGCAAGTCCAAAGCCGCCGCCGCTCAAGCGCTGTTCCAGCCTCCTGCCGGTCTCAAGCCGCTTGCCGAGCGGATGCGTCCGCGTGATCTCGACGAGATGGTCGGCCAGCGTCGCCTGCTGGGGAAGGGCAGTGCACTGCGCCGTGCGATCGAGTCCGGCCACGTCCACTCGATGATCCTGTGGGGGCCGCCCGGCTGTGGCAAGACCACGCTCGCCCTGCTGCTCGCGCGTTACGCCAAGGCCGAATTCCGCGCCATCTCCGCCGTATTGTCCGGGCTCGCCGATGTGCGTCAGGTGCTGGCCGAGGCCGAGGAGCGCTTCGTCGCCGGCCAGCGCACGGTGCTGTTCGTCGACGAGGTGCACCGTTTCAACAAGGCCCAGCAGGACGCCTTCCTGCCGCACATCGAGCTAGGCCGCATCCTGTTCGTCGGCGCCACCACCGAAAACCCCAGCTTCGAGCTGAACTCGGCGCTGCTCTCGCGCTGCCGCGTACACGTGATGGAGGCGGTGTCGGTCGACGACATCATCGATGCATTGCAGCGCGCGCTGGCCGACAAGGAGCGCGGCCTCGGCGGACGCGGCCTGCAGGCCGCCGACGAACAACTGCGCCTGATCGCGCAGGCCGCCGATGGCGACGTGCGGCGCGGCCTGACCCTGCTCGAGATCGCCGCCGAACTGGCCGAAGGCGAGGGCGGTGCGATCACCGATGCCACCCTGGCGCAGGTGCTGGCCGACCGCACCCGTCGCTTCGACAAGGGTGGCGAGCAGTTCTACGACCAGATTTCGGCGCTGCACAAGTCGGTGCGCAGCTCCAACCCCGACGCCGCGCTGTACTGGCTGTGCCGGATGCTCGACGGCGGCTGCGATCCGCACTACCTCGCGCGCCGGCTGACCCGCATGGCGGTCGAGGACATCGGCCTCGCCGACCCGCGCGCCCTGCAGATGGCGACCCAGGCCTGGGACGCCTACGACCGCCTCGGCAGCCCGGAGGGCGAACTGGCGCTGGCGCAGCTGACGATCTACCTGGCCAGCACCGCCAAGAGCAACGCCGCCTACGTCGCCTACCACACCGCCCGCGCCGAAGTGCGCGAGACCGGCACGCTGGAGGTGCCGATGCACCTGCGCAATGCGCCGACGAGACTGATGAGGCAGCTCGGCTACGGGCAGGGCTACCAGTACGATCACGAGGTCGAGGGTGGGGTGGCCCTCGACCAGTCCTGTTTCCCCGAGGTCATGGGCGAACGGATCTACTACCGGCCTGTCTCGCGCGGCCTGGAAATCCGCCTCAAGGAAAAACTGGACAGACTGCGTGCCGCGCGCAATTCTGCTAAAAAGCCGTAGAAGTCATTCGTAAACATATGAAAAATAACCCACATTTCGATAAGCGATGCTGACCTCATGGTGGTCACAGCTGGCAGTGGTCATGGCCGGTGGTGCGATCGGCGCCGCCGGCCGCTTCTGGCTGGGCGGCCTGTTGCTGCGTCATCTGGGCAACGGCTTCCCCTGGGGCACACTGGCCGTCAATCTGGCTGGAAGCTTCTTCGCCGGCTTCCTTGCGACGTGGCTCGAAGGTCGCGGTCCACAAGCACTGTACTGGCGCGCTTTTCTGATTGTCGGCGTGCTCGGCGCGCTGACCACATACTCGGCCTTGATGATCGAATGCCTGCTCTACAGCCGCTCGCAGCGCACCGGGCTGATGCTGATCTACCTGGCGGTGACATTGGCGGGCGGCCTGACCCTGGTCTGGCTCGGGGCCCGGCTCGGGCACTGGACCACGGCGGACTGAGTCGGCGATCGGCCGTGCGAGGCCGCGCGCCGGGCGGCACGGAAGCGATCGGCGGCCACGTAGTGGACGCGCGGGCGCTGGGCGCGGGTGCCGGCCCGAGCTCCTGCATTTCGCATAATGCATATTATGTCAAATTGACATTGCCCCCGGGGTAGCCCCGAAACTTCCCTTGCCTGTGGTGGTCTTCCCGTGCCCGCCGCCCTGTCCTTCGGGCCAACGCAAGGATCCGGACGCTTGTTCTTTCGTCTGCTGCTCGCGCTGTCGCTGCTGTTCAATGGTTGGCCGATGGCCATGCCGACGCTGCATGCCGCGCCGCATGCGGATGGGGCGGCCGTGAGCCCGCCGCCGATCAGGCCCTGTCACGCGCAAGCCGACCAATCACGCCCGGCCGATGCCGTAATGACCGAGGCGACCCAGGCCGATACAGGCGGGCCTGTCTCTGACGGTTGTTGCAGTGTGGGCGGCTGCGCTTGCCCCTGCATGCACTCCAGCGCGGTGCCGCCCGCGGCGATGCGTGCGCTCCCACCGCAAAGGCCGGCCATGACCTGCGCCACGATGGGCCGGACGTCCGGCAGCTGGCGCGAGATGCCGGCGATCCGCCCGCCGATCGCCTGAGCCGTGCGGGCGCCGCCGGGCGCCGATGTCAGCCACATCGCCGGCCCGTCCGGGCCGTCAGGAGATCCCATGACCGATTCCCTCCGCCGGGGCGTGCCCCTGGCTCTCGTGCTTTCCCTGCTGGCCGGCTGCGCCAGCCTGCCCCCTGATCGGGGCAAACAGGATGTCGATGCCTTGCTGGACGCCCGCGGCGTGCCGGTGGCGACTGCCCACTCGGACTCGTCAGCCGAGATCGATCGCGCGGTTTCGTCCCTACTGGCCGAGCCGCTACAGCCGGACGACGCGCTGCGGGTGGCCCTGCTGCGCAGCCCGAAGCTGCGGCGTGAATACGCGCGCCTCGGCCTGGCCTGGGCCGAGGTGTTCGAAGCCACCCGTCTGCCGAATCCCGGGTTCGGCTTTTCGCGCCAGCGTGACGAGCACGGCGGACTCAAGATCACCCGCTCGCTGTCGCTGGACCTGGCCGATCTGATGCTGCTGCCGAGTCGCAGCCGCTTGGCGCTGGCGGACTTCGAACGCGAACGGCTGAAGATCGCCGCCACGATCCTGTCTGTCACCAGTCAGGTGGAGGCGAGCTGGTATCGCTATGTCGGTGCCCGCCAGGTGGCGGACATGCGCGCTGCCGTAGCCCGGGCGGCCGAGCTGTCGGCCGAGCTGGCCGGACGTTTCCATGCCGCCGGCAACATCAGCGAACTGCAACTGCGGCAGGAACAGGCGGTGGCCAGCCAGGCGCGGATCGTCGCCGCCCGTGCCGCAGCGCGTGCGCTGCAGCGGCGCGCCGAGCTCAATGCCGCGATGGGTTTGTCCGGCCGCGAGGCCCAGGCCTGGCAAGCCAGCGAACGCCTGCCGCTCCCGGTCGACGAGGAGGACGAGATCGAGGTGCTGCTGGCGCTGGCGCGCGAACATCGTCTGGATCTGCTGGCGGCACAGCGGGAGGCGGCCGTGCTGGGTGATGCCGAGGCGGTGGTCCGGCGCTGGCGCTGGCTGGGCGGTGCGCAGATCGGTTTCGAGCAGGAGCAGGAAACCGGCGGCGGGCGTTTGCAGGGCCCGGAAATCGGCATCGAGCTGCCACTGTTTCACCAGGGGCAGGGGCGCATCGCCCGTGCCGAGGCGCTACGTGCGCGCAGCCAAGCCGCGCTCGCCCAGCTCGAGCTGGAGATCGAGGGCGAGATCCGCGCAGGCGCCGAGCGCGTCCGCGCGATGAAGGCGGTGGCCGAAGCCTACCGCGCCGCGCTGGTGCCCCAGCGCGAAGCGATCGTGGCGCGACAGCAGGAACGTTTCAATTTCATGTTGATCGGCGCCTTTGAGCTGATTCAGGCCAAGCGCGAGGAGTACGACGCCTACCAAGGCTATCTGGAGGCGATCCGCGACTACTGGCTGGCCCGTGCCGCCCTGGCCCGCGCCGTCGGCGCGCGTTTGCCGAGCGAATCGCGGGTTGGCGGGCTGACGCCTTCGGTCGAAGACCTCCTCGCGCCGTCGGACAAGGCGATGGACCACGGCAGCCACGGAAACCATGACGATCGCGACGGCCACCGCCAACACGACGGCCATGAAGGTCACGACCGTCACGACGGCCAGGCCGCACCGCCCGGCGAGGACGAAGACCATCACCACCACCATCTCGGCCATGACGGCCATCACGGAGGCCAGCGATGAAAGTTTCCCGACGCAATCTTCTGTTCGGCGCCGGCTCCGCCCTGCTCGCCCAGGTGGTTTCGGCCCTGCGCCCGGCCCATGCCATGCGCGGCGAGCATGACCAGCACTCCCCCGCCCCGCCGCGCGCCCCGCGCGACGGCCGTTACACCCCGGTGCGCACGCCCAACGGCTGGACGCTGCCGTACCGGATGAACGATGGCGTCAAGGAGTTCCACCTCGTGGCCGAGGAGATCGAGCACGAGTTCGCCCCCGGCTCCAAGGCCAAGTGCTGGGGCTACAACGGCACCACGCCCGGGCCGACCATCGAGGCGGTCGAGGGCGATCGGGTACGCATCTATGTCACCAATCGCCTGCCCGAGCCGACCAGCGTGCACTGGCACGGCCTGCTGCTGCCGAGCGGCATGGACGGAGTGGGCGGCCTGACCCAGCCGCATATCCAGCCGGGCGAGACCTACGTCTACGAGTTCACGCTGGTGCAGCACGGCACCCACATGTACCACCCGCATGCCGACGAAATGGTGCAAATGGCGATGGGCATGATGGGTTTGTTCATCATCCACCCGAAGGACGGCGAGCCCGAGCGCATCGACCGTGACTACGCCATCCTGCTGCACAACTGGGCGCTGCATCCGGGCACCTATCGGCCGGATCCGTCGGTGATGCAGGACTTCGACCTGTGGACCTTCAACAGCAAGGTGTTCCCGGCCACCGAACCGCTGGTGGCGCGTACCGGCGAGCGCGTGCGCGTGCGCATCGGCAACCTGTCGATGTGGAACCATCCGATCCACATGCACGGCGTGCAGTTCCTGGTCACCGGCGGTGACGGCGGACGTTGGAAGCGCGAGCTGTGGCGGCCGGAAGTGACCGAGATCGTCGGCGTCGGCCAGACCCGCGACCTGGAGTTCGTCGCCGTGGCCGGCGACTGGGCCTTCCACTGCCACATGGCACATCACACGATGAATGCGATGGGCCATGAGATTCCCAATCCGCTGGGTGTGAAGCAGCGCGATCTCGAGGCCGAGATCCGCAAGATCCTGCCCGGCTACATGGCGATGGGCGAGCACGGCATGGCCGAGCACCAGGACCACACCGACAGCGGCCACATGCAGGGACCGGAGAACACCCTGCCGATGATGATGGGCAACGGCCCGTTCGGGAACATCGAAATGGGGGGCATGTTCACCGTCATCAAGGTGCGCGACGACCTGGCGCCGGGCGATTACCGCGATCCGGGCTGGTACCGCCATCCGCCCGGCACCGTGGCCCGCCGTGTCAGTCGCGATCCCGGCTTCGGCAATCCGGTCCGTCGCGGCACACCCGCCAGCACGGGCGCCGACACGCTGCCGAGGCCCAAGCGTGGCGGACATGAAGGTCATCACTGAGAAGCGCCCTTCTCACGAAACACTGGTCGACCCGGGCTTCCGGCTGGGTCATGGAGAATCCCGATGAGAATTGCCCTTTACCTGGTACTCGGCCTGTCGTCGCTCACTCTGACAGCCTGCTCGCAGCAGGGCGCGACCGGTGTCGCGCCCGCGCCATCCGCATCGGCACCCGTGGCGGTGGCCGATCCCATCAACGGCGTGCTGCCGCGAATGATCGTCCACAAGACGCCCTGGTGCGGCTGCTGCACGGCCTGGGCGGAACAGGCCGAGGCCGCCGGCTTCGCCGTCGAGCTGCGCGACATCGAGGACATGAGCCCGATCAAACGCGCGCTCGGCGTGCCGGCCGCACAGGCCTCCTGCCATACCGCCGAGGTCGAGGGTTACTTCGTCGAGGGCCATGTGCCCTTCGATGACATCAAGCGTCTGCTCGCCGAGCGTCCGGCGGCACGCGGTATCGCCGTGCCGGGCATGCCGCTCGGCTCGCCGGGGATGGAGGCCGGCGTGCGCCACAGTTACAGCGTCAACCTCGTCGCCGAGGACGGCACCGTCAGCGAGTACGCGAAATACCCAGGCGATATGGAGTGATCGAGCGCCTGCTGCCTGAGTGTCGATTCGATCGGGCTGGACTCGCGTCATGAGCGATGCGCTGCCGATGCTGCTGCCGGCCTCTGTTCATCGCGCCGCTCGTCATCGAGGCCGCTGGGCTGCCGCGGTTGCGCCCTGACAGGCAGGCCTGCCCGTCGGCCCATGCCGTCATCGGGTTCGCGGAGCGCATGGGCAGACGAAACCGGTGGCGGCAACCGCTCCCTGGCCGCCGCCACCCGCTGAAGCTGAGAGATGCCCCCGGGAATGCACAACCCATTTCCGTGGCCGGCGTCCCCGCTACCGAAATCGCCCGCATTCCGGGGGCGAGAACAGCATGCCAGCGGCGATGCCTGGCGTCCCTGGGAAGATGTCGCGTCGTGGAGTAGGAAATTTCCTACCCCCGTCGCAACCGCCTGCGCACTGGTGTTTGTCGGCAACGAAAAACCCGGCCGGAGCCGGGTTCTTGTCGAATCGCCATCGCCATGCTTGCGATGGCGTCCCCACGGGGATTCGAACCCCGGTCGCCACCGTGAAAGGGTGGTGTCCTAGGCCTCTAGACGATGGGGACGGGATTTTGGTGGAGCCAGCCGGGATCGAACCGGCGACCTCTACAATGCCATTGTAGCGCTCTCCCAGCTGAGCTATGGCCCCACGCGCTGGAAAGACGAACAGCATAGCGGCGGTAAAAAAACTCGTCAAGCACCCCGCGTGCGATCCATGCCGTCAGGCGTAAGCGAGCAGGTCCGCATCGTCCTCGGGCGCGGCGGCCGCCAGTGTGCCGACGCTGTGCCCCTGCCCGGCCAGGTATTCCAGCCACTTGTTGAGGAAGGCGTTCATCCGCAGCCGGTGGTTGATCATGAGGCGCGAGGACGGGCGCAGCCCGAGCACGTCTTGCCAGTGCCGACCGACATAACAATGCGTGACTTCCGCCTGGCGCGCATCGCGGTAGAGACGGACATAGGCCGAAGGATCGGGCTGTCCGGTCAGCGGGTCGCGCAAGGCATAGGTCAGGCGTAGCTCGACGGTGTACGGATGCCGTTCGATCACGTCGAGCTGGAGGTCGAGTCCATCGCCGATGCTGGACACATAGCGGCCCCGCTCGAGGCGATCGGGATCGAACAGGCGCGTCAAACGCAGATGGTTCTCGCCGTACAGCCCCATCAACCAGGCGAAGCGGCTGAGGCGGGGCAGCTCGATGCGGTCGGCGACGGCGGACATGTGCGGATGCTAGGCTAGCAGCCGGCGCGCGCGCAACGCGGCAGACACGCCGCCGTCAGGTTATGGTGGGCATCGGCATCCCACTCGGCCGTCAGAACATGTGGCGGTGGATACCGAGCGATGCCAGCACCTTGCTGGCGATCTCCTCGATGGAGGTGTGCGTCGTGCTCAGCGCGGGGATGCCTTCCTGCCGGAACAACCGCTCGGCGGCGGCGACCTCGCGCCGGCATTGTTCGAGCGTGGCGTAGCGCGAATCCGGCTTGCGCTCCTGGCGGATCTGCTGCAGGCGCACCGGGTCGATGGTCAGGCCGAACAGCTTGCTGCGATGCGGCCGCAGCCGCTTGGGCAATTCGCTCTCCTCCAGGTCATCCGGCGTCAGCGGGTAGTTGGCCGCCTTTACACCGTAATGCAGGGCCATGTACAGACAAGTCGGCGTCTTGCCCGAGCGCGACACGCCGATCAGGATCAGATCGGCATCATCGTAGTGCACATCGATGCCGTCATCGTGGCTGAGCGCGTAGTTGGTGGCGTCGATGCGCTGCTCATAGGCGGCAAAGTCGACCATGCCATGGGCATGGCCGACACGCGGCTGACGCTTGACCCCAAGGGCCTTCTCCAGCGGTTGGATGAAGGGGGTGAATACGTCGAGCATGAGCGCCCCGCTTTCGGCCAGCACCTCGATCAGCTGACTGTCGACGACCGTATTGACGATGATCGGCTGCTTGCCGACCCGCTCGCCCGCCTCGCGGATGGCCTGGGCCGCGGCGCGCGCCTTGTCGAGCGAGTCGACGAAGGGAATCCGGCGCGTGTCGAACTCCACCCCCTCGAACTGGGTCAGCAGGCTGTGGCCGATGGTCTCGGCGGTGATGCCGGTGCCGTCCGACACGTAGAAAACCGGTCGCATGTGGCTGATTCCTCCGGGGCAGCGGCGGCGCAATCCGCCGCCGACACATGAAATATCCGCAAAATCAAGCTTGTATGCGATTTCGCCGCGCCGCATCATACGCGTTTTCCGGCCGTGGTCCGCGTCAGGACCGCACTTCCCTCCAGGAGAACGACGTTGAACGCGAACGTCCTGTGGCTGCACGAGCTGCGTCTGTCCGACCTCGCCCAGGTCGGCGGCAAGAACTCCTCGCTCGGCGAGATGATCGGCAACCTGAGCAAGCTCGGCGTCTCGGTGCCCGGCGGCTTCGCCACCACGGCACACGCCTTCCGCGAGTTCATCGCGCACAACGACCTGAGCCATCGTATCTTCGATCGCCTGGCCAGCCTCGATGTCGAGGACGTCGATGCGCTGGTCAAGGCCGGCGCCGAGATCCGCGGCTGGGTCATCGATGCCCCGCTCCACCCGGCCCTGGACCGCGACATCCGCGCGGCCTACCGCAAGCTCTGCGCCGAGGCGGGCGGCGAGAACGTGTCGGTGGCCGTGCGCTCCTCCGCCACCGCCGAGGACCTGCCCGACGCCAGCTTCGCCGGCCAGCAGGAGACCTTCCTCAATGTCGTCGGCGAGGACGAGGTGGTGCACAAGGTCAAGGAAGTGTTCGCCAGCCTCTACAACGACCGTGCCATCGCCTATCGCGTGCACCACGGCTTCAGGCACGAGGACGTGTTTCTGTCCGCCGGCATCCAGCTGATGGTGCGTTCGGATATCGGCGCCTCCGGTGTGCTGTTCACGCTCGACACCGAGTCCGGCTTCCGCGACGTGGTGTTCATCACCGCCAGCTATGGTCTGGGCGAGAATGTGG
>JBEQAM010000005.1:0-5085 GCA_041640375.1 Rehaibacterium sp.
CGCGTAGCCGGGATGACGGCCGATGCGGCGGACGGCGATGCGAAGATCGGTGAGCGAGCTCATGGCGGTCTCGATGGATGGTGTGTGAATGGATTCCGGATCAGTCCTGCCGCAGAGCGACCATGGGTTGGATTTGCCATGCGCGCCGCGCCGGCCAGGCGGAGGCCAACAGGGCGACGGCCGCCACGATCGCGAATGCGGCCGCCATGGTCATGGCGTGCTCGGTCTGGCTGCCGTAGAGCAGGTCGGCCATCCAGCGCATGCCGACGACTGCGCCGAACATGCCCAGCGCGAGCCCGAGGCCGCTCAGGCGCACTCCCTGGCGGAGAACGAGTGACGCGTTGTGACCGGCCTTTGCGCCGAGCGCGAGCCGGACGGCGAGCTCGTGGCTGCGCATCAGTTGCAGATGGCTGAGCAGGCTGTAGATACCCACGGCGGCGAGCACCAGCGCGAGCGCGGCGAAGCCGCCGAGCATCCAGCCGACGAAGCGCTCCAGCGCGAGCGAGGCGCCGAGCACCTCGGCCAGCGGCTGGATCCGCAACGGCACGACCCCGGCATCGGCCCGGGCGACCGCCTCGCGCACGGCTGCGGCCACCGTCACGCCGGGCTCGGCGCGCACCATCAGCGCGGCGCCGAACCAGCGATTGACCGCGGCCTGTAGCGCCGGCTGCAGTTGCGTGTGGGGGACGAAAACGGTGGGAATCGCCGCCTGTCTCAGGCTGACTTCGCGCATGTCGGCCGCCACGCCGACCACGCCGAGCTCGCTGCCGTCCATCCGCAACGTGCGCCCGAGCGCATCGCCGTCCAGGAAGCGTTCGGCGAAGGCGCGGTTGACCACCACCACCGGCGCCGAGTCCGCCCGGTCGCCGGCATCGAACGCGCGCCCGGCCAGCAGCGGCACCTGTAGCACCCGGAAATAGTCCGGCGAAACCACCCGCATCTCGACGCTGGCGCCCTGTTCGCCGACCGCCGAACCGGGAACGACGACGAAATTGTTGAGCCCGGTGCGCAGCGGCAGGCTGGTCGTGCTGGCCACGGCGATCACGCCCGGGG
This sequence comes from Rehaibacterium sp., assembly GCA_041640375.1. GTDB lineage: Bacteria > Pseudomonadota > Gammaproteobacteria > Xanthomonadales > Xanthomonadaceae > Rehaibacterium. The sequence goes on from JBEQAM010000005.1 coordinate 1,054, forward strand.
TGCCTTGCAGCTGCGCGATCGCCTCGTCGAGGAACGCGACCGTGTTGCGGCTGGCCTGTTCCGGCGCGGTGTAGCGGGCGTCGGAAAGCGCCAGGTCGGCGCTGATCACGCCTTCCGGCCGGAACCCCGGATCGACGGCGGCCAGCCGATGCAGGCTGGCGACCGCGAGCAGGCAGGCGCAGAGCAGCGCCGCGGAAAGCGCGACCTGGCCGACGACCAGCAACGGCTGCAGGCGCAGCCGACGCCCGCCACGCGCGACGGCACCGGCCCGGAGCATCGACTGCAGGTCGGACATGCGCTGGCCGAGTATCGTCAGCCACAGACAGATCAGGAGCATGCCGAGGCCGGCGAGCAGGGTGAGCGCGACAGTCGCTCCGTCGATGGCGACCGCATCCATCCGTGGCAGGCTGACGGGGACATGCGTCTTGAGCACGGGCAGCAGCGCCACCGCCATGCCAAGGCCGAGCGCGAGCCCGATGCCGATCGGCCAGCAGATCTCGGCGAGCCGGCGCAGCAGCAGGTCGCGCTCGCGCGCGCCGAGGGCCAGCTCGACGGCGGTCTCGCCACGCCGCGCCAGCGCCTGCGCCAGCAACAGATTGGCGAGGTTGAAGCAGGCCAGCAGCGCGAGCATCGTCACCGCGATGCCGAGCGGGAGCAGCAATCGGCCTGCATCGCCGACCACGAACTCGGCCAGCGGCAACAACCGGACCCGCGCCTGCCCCATCGTTGCCGGATCGCGCAGCGTCTCCAGGTACGCGTGGCGTACCGCTGCCATCTCCTCCTGTGCGCCGGCCAGACCGACCCCTGGCGCGAGTCGGGCGATCACATGCGTGTTGTGGCCGCCATCGCCGGCACCACCGAACACCAACGGCACGACGACCTGGATCGCCGGCTCGAACCGGAAACCGGGCGGCAACACCCCGACCACGACGTGCGGACGGCCATCGATGGCAAGCGTACGGCCGATGGCATCGGGACTGCCCGCGAACCGCTCGAGCCAGAGTGCGTTCGAGATCAGCGCGACCGCCTCGCCATGCGCCACCTCCTCGACGCGCATGCTGCGCCCCAGGGCAGGCCGTACGCCGAGCACATCGAGCCATCCGGCATCCGCGCGCAGGCCGGGGACGCTGCGCGCGCCCCCCTCACCGCCGATCACGAACTGGGTACCTGGATCGGCATAGGCACCGATCGACTCGAAGCTCGTGCTGCGCTCGATCCAGTGCCTGGCCTGGCGCGCGGTCAGCGCCATCGGTGTGGTATGGGCCGGCCCGTGCTGCCAGCTCAGATAGACGATCCGGTCCGGTTCCGGGTACGGCAGGCTGCGCAACACGATGCCGTGCACGAGCGCGAGCACGATCACCAGCCCGCTGCAGGCCAGCGCCACGACGACGATCGCCGGCAGTCCGACACCCGGGCGACGCAACAGACGGCGGCCGGTGGACAGGAAGGTATCGACAAGGCGTTCGATGAGAGGCATTCGCGTTTTCCTTCTGCTGTGTCGTCGCTCACTCGTACCGCAGGGCCGTCATCGGATCGACGCGCGACGCCCGGCGCGCTGGCAGATAGCCGGCGGCGAACACCACCAGCGCGAGCACGGCCGCCGACATCGCCAGCACGCCCGGCTCGAAGGCGTCCAGCCCGTACAGCAGCGCGCCGGCGGTACGCCCGAGCAGCAGCGCGGCCATCAGACCGAGCGCGCCGCCGAGCACACCCATCCCGCCGACCTGCCGCAGCACCATTCGGCGCAGGCGCCCCGGCTCGGCGCCGAGCGCCAGCCGCAGTCCCAGCTCACGGGTCCGCTGCGCCACGGTGTAGGAGAGCACCCCGTACAGCCCCATCGCGGCCAGCATGGTCGCCAGCGCTGCGAAGGTGGCCGACAGCAGGCTCACCACGCGATCGGCGGTGATGTTCTCCCGCACCTGCTGCGACATCGTCTGCAGGTCCTCGACCGGGAGGTTGGGATCGAGCGCGCCCACCGCGCGACGGATGCCGGCGAGCAGTTGCTCGGCATCGCCCTCCGTGCGCACATAGAAGTTCATGAAGCCAAGGTTGCCGCTCTGGCGGCGCGGCACCCAGAACTGCGCGGGCACCGCGTCCCTGACGCTGCTGTACTTGGCATCGGCCACCAGACCAACGATCTCGATGTCGAGCGGACCGCCGCTGCCGATGGCCATCCGCTTGCCGACCGCGTCGCGCCCGAGGCCGAAGCGCTCGGCGAAGCGCTCGTTGACGATGGCCACCCGCGGCGCGCCCGGGCCGTCGGCGGGCGTGAACTCCCGCCCCGCCAGCAGCGGGATGCCCATGGTGCGCACGAAGCCGTCGCCGACCATGTTGATGCTGGCGTCGGTGCTGGTGTCCGGCGCGGCCTCGAAGCCCTCCACGGACACGTTGTTGTTCCAGCTGCTGTTCGAGAGCAGCGCAACCATCGAGGACGTCACCGAGATCACACCCGGCAGGGCCGCCAGCGCCTCCTCGACCCGGTCGAACAGGATCGAGGAGCGCTCCGGCGTGTAGCCGTTGCGTTCGGGCGAGATCGAGAAGGTGACCAGCGCGTCGGTGCGCATGCCCAGATCGATGCGGTTGACGTTGACCAGGCTCTGGGTGAACAGCCCGGCCAGCACCAGCAGCGCCATCGAGAAGGCGATCTGCACCGTGGCCAGCGCGACGCGGAAACGGGACGCCCCGCGTCCGCCGCCGGAACGGCCGGCCAGCCCGCGCAGCACCGCACTGGGTTCGGTACCCGCCAGTTGCAGCGCCGGGAACAGGCCGAAGATCGCCACCGTCGCCAGACCGACCGCGATCGCGAAGCCGATGGCCTTCGCGGACAGCGCCAATTCGATCCCGGCGCTCGCCTCGCCCGGCATCAGCGCCGCGACCAGATGCAGCGTGAGCAACGCCACCGGCAGGCTCACGAACGCACCGAGCAGACCGAGCAGACCGGCCTCGGACAGCAGCTGCGCCAGCAGCCGGCCGCGGCTGGCGCCGATCGAGGTGCGCACCGCCATCTCGCCGATCCGCGTCGCCCCGCGCGCCAACATCAGGTTGGCGATGTTGACGCAGGCGATCAGCAGCACCAGCCCGGTCACGCACAGCAGCAGCAGCAGGGGCAGCCGGATGTCGCGAGGCAATGTGGTCTGCCCGCGTTCACCCGGCTCCACGACGATCTCGCGGCCCAGGAAACGCGCCATGCCCTGCTCGCTGGCGCCGGTGATCCGCGGCGCCTCCACGTCGGCGAGGATCGCGCGGTAGGGCGCGGTCAGCGCCGCGGCGGCCCGCTCCGCGGTGACGCCCGGCGCGAGCCGTGCGAACAGATAGAGCCAGTAGGCGCGCCGGTCGTCGAAGCTCTCGCGCGCCCCCATCGGCATCGAGCCCGGCCGGTCCAGCCAGTGTAGTGTGACCGGTACGTACACCAGCGGGCGGGTGCCCAGCGTGGTGCCCTCGAAGCCCTTCGGAGCGACGCCGACGATGGTCAGCGGCCGGCCGTTGACGATCAGCGTCTGCCCGAGCACACCGGGATCGCCACCGAGTTGGTTCTGCCAGTAAGCATGGCTCAGCACCACCGACTGCGCCTCGCCTGCCACGCGGTCATCGTTCGGCCCCAGCAGCCGGCCCAGCGCCGGCTGGATGCCCAGCACGGGAAAATAGCTGCCCGAGACCAGCATGCCGGCGCCGCTCAGCGACTCGCCCTGGTAGCTCAGGTTGACGCCGATACCACGATGGGCGGCGATACCGGTGAACACCTGCTGCACGCGCTCCAGGTCGCGGAACATCGGGTAGCTGAAAACGTACTCCGGGCCGCCCGCGTTGCTGCTCGATGTCGAGCCGGGCCTGGGCCCGGGCGAACCGAGGTTGACCAGCCGGCCGGGTTCGTGCACCGGCAGCGGGCGCAGCAGCATCTGGTCGAACAGCGTGAAGATGCCCGTGTTGGCGCCGATGCCCAGCGCCAGCGTGCCGACGGCGATGAGGGCGAACAGCGGCTTGGCGAGCAGGCCGCGCAGGGCGTAGCGGAGGTCGTCGAACAGGCGCATATGG
>JBEQAM010000005.1:5095-19459 GCA_041640375.1 Rehaibacterium sp.
CGCTCGCCGTGCGCGCCGCGATGTCCACCAGCCCGCGCGTGAGCACGAGGCCGAGGATGGAGAGCGCGATCAGCAGCAGGCCGCCGCGCGTCGCCTCACCGCCGAGCACCTCGTTGAAGGCGGCGCCGGTGCGTGTCGGGATCAGCGCGTTGAGCAGGTTGGCGAGCATGGGTCTGGTGTCCTTCGGGTCGCGGGCGACCGGCCGTGCGCCGGATCAGCGTGACGTGGTCATGGCTCAGCCGGCGGCACCCGCCCGGGCACGGGCGATCTGCGCTTCGAGGCGGTCCTCTTCCTCCTTGCGCAGGCGGTGCAGCGTCTCCTCGTCGACCACGCGGCCGTCGAACATGAAGATCTTGCGCTGGGCGAAATCGGCGTAGCGGGCGTCGTGGGTGACCATGCAGATGGTCGAGCCGGCCTTGTGCAGCTCGTCGAGCAGCGCCATCACCGCCTCGCCGTTCTTGGAGTCGAGGTTGCCGGTCGGCTCGTCGGCGAGCAGCAGCGAGGGTTGGCCGACCAGCGCGCGCGCCACCGCGACGCGCTGCTGCTGGCCGCCGGAGAGCTGCGAGGGGTAGTGCTTGACGCGATGGGCCATGCCGACGCGCTCCAGCGCCTGCATGACGCGCTCCTTGCGCTCTGCCTTGCCGATGCCGTCGCGGTAGGTCAGCGGCAGCTCGACGTTTTCGAACACGGTGAGGTCGCCGATCAGGTTGAAGGCCTGGAAGATGAAGCCGATCTCCTTGTTGCGGATGCGGGCACGCTCGGACGGGCCGATGTCCTGCACCGGCACGCCGTTGAGCCGGTAGGTGCCAGCGGTCGGGGTGTCGAGCAGTCCCAGGATCGACAGCAACGTGGACTTGCCGCAGCCGGACGGGCCGGAGATGGCGACGTATTCGCCCTGGTGGATGTCGAAATGCACCCCGGACAGTGCGTGGGTCTCGACCTCGTCGGTGTAGAAGACCTTGGCGATGCCGTCGAGGTGGATCAGGGCGTCGTGGCTGCTCATGGCGGGTTCCTTGGCGGGCGGTAGTCGTCGGTGCTGCAGGGGCGGCATGAGCCGCGATCAGTCGTGTCGCGCGGTTGCCGAGGCGCGGCTTGCGCCTGTCCTGCGGGCGATGGATCAGTTGAGCTTGAGGCGGTCGTGCTCGTCCCACTGCGAGGTGTCGGAGAGGATGATCTGGTCGCCCGGCTGCAAGCCCTGCACGACCTCGATCAGGTTCACCGAGGCGCGTCCCAGCCGCACCGGCACGCGCTGGGCAATGCCGCTGTCGGGATCGACGCGGAACAGCCGCACCTCGCTCTCGGGCTGGCCGTAGGCCGGGCGGCCGACGTACAGCACGTCGGCGAGGCGCTCGATCTCGATGGTGCCGTCCACGCTCAGGTCGGGGCGCGCGCTGGCGGGCAGTTCGCCGGTCAGCTCGACCTCGACCAGCACGGTGCCGTTCTGCACCGCCGGGTCGATGCGGGCGACGCGGCCGGCGACCACGCCGTTGCGGGTGTCCACGCGCACCGGCTGGTCGAGCATCACGTCCTTGACCTGGGTCTCGGGCACGCGCAGCTCGGCCATCAACTCGCCCGGCTTGGCGACGCGCGCCAGATTGGTGCCCGGCGCCACCTGCTGGCCTTCCTGCACCGGTACCTGCTGGAGCACGCCGGCGATGCCGGCCCTGACCTGCAGCGCCTCGGCCTGGCGGCGGCGCAGCTCGGCGGCATTGCGCAGCTGGTCCATGCGCGCACGGTCGGCGGCGAGCTGGGCGTGGATGGTCTGCTCGAACTTGGCGATGCGTTCCTTCTCGATGCCGAGGCGCAGCTTGAGCTGCTCGCTCGCCAGCTCGCTGCGGCGGGCCTGGATGCGCGGGATGATGCCGGCCTCGGCCAGTTCGCGCTCGGCTTCGGCCTGCAGCCGGGCCGACTCGTAGTCGGCCTCGACACCGGCCAGATTGGCGCGCTGGTCGAGCAGCTGGCTCTCCAGGCTCATCCGGCGCGCCGTGTAGTCGGCCTCGGCGGCCTTGAGGGCCGACTCGGCAGCCAGCTGCAGATCGATGACCTCGGGATTGCTCAGTTCGAGGATCACCGTGTCCGCTTCCACGCGGGCGCCCGGGCGGACCACGATGCGTTCGACGCGGGCGGAGGTTTCGGCGGCGATCCAGCGGATCTCCTTGGGCACCAGCGTGCCGGGGCCGCGCACTTCGCGCAGCATCTCGCCGCGCTTGACGGTGTCGGTCCACAGGCTGGCGCGCGAGACGCTGGGGGCGGCCGGGTCGAGGCTGGCGACGGCGACGCCCAGGGCGATCGTGGCGGCCACGCCGGCGGCGATCCAGAGCATCCGGCGCTGCCGGGCTTTCTGTTTGAGGTCGGTGCGTTGAATGTCCATGCCCCTTGGAGAGCAATCGCCGTGCCAAAGGTTTAAGCCCTTTTTCTTCAATCACTTGGGGAGCAGCACCTGCGATCGGACCGTCCCCTTCCGAACACCGCACCGGCCCGGCTGTCCGGAATCGAACAGCGGACGATCTGCCGCTTCCGGTCAGCTGCGGAACAGGTCTCGGGGCGGGCGCGAGAGCCGACCGCCCGTGACAGCCGCCACGCATCGCCGCATCATTCAATGCCTCCCGCAGGGACGCGCCACGCATGGGCAGCTTCTACTGGTATGACCTGGAGACCTTCGGCCGCAGCCCGCGGCAGAGCCGCATCGCCCAGTTCGCCGGTCTGCGCACCGACGAAAACCTGGAGCCGGTCGGCGAGCCGCTGGTGCTGTTCTGCCGTCCCGCCGACGACCTGTTGCCCTCGCCCGGCGCCACCCTGGTCACCGGCATCACCCCGCAGCAGGCCCTGCGCGAGGGGCTGCCTGAAGCCGAATTCGTCGCCCGCATCCACGACGAGCTGATCCAGCCGGGCACCTGCGCGGTCGGCTACAACTCGCTGCGCTTCGACGACGAGTTCGTCCGCCACGCGCTGTATCGCAACTTTCACGATCCCTACGAGCGTGAGTGGCGCAACGGCAACTCGCGCTGGGATCTGCTCGACCTGATGCGGCTGGCCCATGCATTGCGACCGGAAGGCATGGTCTGGCCGCGCCGCGAGGACGGCGCGCCGAGCTTCAAGCTCGAACACCTCACCGCCGCCAACGGTATCGCCCACGGCAAGGCCCACGATGCGCTGAGCGACGTGGAAGCGCTGGTCGGGCTGGCTCGCAAGCTACGCACCGCGCAGCCGCGGCTGTGGGACTACTACCTCGGCCTGCGCGACAAACGCCGCGCGGCGGCGCTGGTCGACGTGGTCGGCCAGATCCCGTTCCTGCACATCTCCGGCAGGTACCCGGCCACGCGCAGCTGCGCCGCGCTGGTGGTACCGGTGGCGCCGCATCCGTCGATCCCCCACCGGGTGATCGTGTTCGACCTCGACAGTGAACCGAACGCCCTGCTCGACCTGTCTGCCGAGGACATCGCCGACCGCCTCTACACGCCCACCGCCGACCTGCCCGAGGGCGAGTCGCGCGTCCCGCTCAAGGAGATCCACCTCAATCGCAGCCCGGCGATCGTGCCGCTGGAGTACCTGCGCGACGCCGACTTCGCGCGACTGGGCATCGACCGCGAGGCCTGTCTGGCCCGTGCCGAGCTGATCCGCCGCGCGGATGGCCTGGCGGAGAAAGTGCGCCGCGTCTATGCCCGGCCGCCGCGCGAGGTCGCCAGCGACGTCGATGCCGCGCTGTATGACGGCTTCCCCGACGATGGCGACCGGCGCCTGTTCGTCAAGGTACGTACCACACCGCCCGAGGCGCTCGGGCAGGCGCCCTTCCCGTTCGTCGATCCGCGCTACGCCGAGCTGCTGTTCCGCTACCGCGCCCGTAACTGGCCGGATACGCTCACGCCCGAAGAACGCGCCCGCTGGGACGATTACCGCCGTCGGCGCCTGACCACCGACCTCGGCCTCTCCGAGCACACCTTCGACAGCTACTTCGCCGAAATCGCGAAACTGCGCGCCGCCAACCCCGGCGACGGACGCGTGCAGACCCTGATGGACGCTCTGCAGTCCTGGGGGCTGGACCTGCAGCGCAGCCTGTGACGCCAGCCGCACCCATGCCCGCCTACTTCACCGACAAGACCTTCGCGTTCCTGCGCGGCCTCGCCCGCCACAACAGCCGCCAGTGGTTCCAGACGCACAAGGCCGACTACGAGACGCACCTGCGCCAGCCCTTTCTGCGCCTGATCGGCGAACTGCAGCCGGACATCGCCGCGATCAGCCCGCACTACCGCGCCGATCCCAAGCCGGTTGGCGGTTCGCTGTTCCGCATCCACCGCGACACCCGCTTCGCCAACGACAAGACGCCCTACAAGACCTGGGGCGGCGCGCGCTTTTTCCATGAGCGCAGCCGCCAGGTCGAAGCGCCCTCGTTCTACCTGCACATCCAGCCGGGCAACTGCTTCCTCGGCGCCGGCCTGTGGCATCCGGAAACCGCCACCCTGCGCCGCATCCGCGATTTCATCCTGGAGAATCCGGAAGCCTGGAAACGGGCCGTCCACGCGCCGGCCTTCCGCAAGCACTTTGCGCTGGGCGGGGAATCGCTGTCGCGCCCGCCACGCGGCTACCCGGCCGAGCATCCGCTGATCGAGGACCTCAAGCGCAAGAGCTTCGTCTCCTGGCGCAAGCTGGACGATACCGCGGTGACCGGCCCCAAGCTGCGCCAGATCGTCGCCGACGGCTTCAAGGGCAGCGCACCGCTGGTCGACTACCTGTGTGCCGCGCTCGACCTGGAGTTCTGACCCGGCCCCGCAGGCGCGGGCATAATCCGCCGATGCCGCCCACCGCCCGCTGGCGCTTCGCCCTCTTCTACTTCTGCTACTACGCCGCGCTCGGCGCCTACACGCCCTACATCGGCCGCTGGGTGGATGCGCTCGGCCACGGCGGCTATGTCATCGGCACCCTGCTCGGGCTGTGGTACGGCAGCCGTATCCTCGCGCCGCCGCTGTGGACCGCGCTGTTGCAGCGCAGCGCGCACCCCGGCCGCTGGTTCGTCGCCGGCAGCGCGCTCACCCTGTTGTGCTTCGCCGCCTTCACCCTGGCCGACAGCGCCCTCGGCCTGTTCGTGGTGATGGCGCTGTTCGGCCTGTTCTACAACGCACTGATGCCGCAGTTCGAGGCGATGACGCTGACCGCGCTCGGGCCGCGCGTGTCGGAATACGGCCGCTTGCGCGTCTGGGGCTCGGTCGGCTTTCTGCTGGTGGCCGGCAGCTATGGCGCCCTGCTCGACCGCTTCGGCAGCACCGCCTTCCCCTGGCTCACCCTGCCGTGGCTGGCGGCGATGCTGGTCGCGGCGATCCCGCACCGCCACGACCGTCCGCCCGGGCCTGCGCCGAGCGTGGCCGATGCCGGCCACCTGTGGAAACGCCCCGGTGTGCGCCGCTTCCTGCTGGTGGCGCTGCTGATGCAGGTCGGCTTCGGGCCGTTCTACGTCTTCTACACCCTGCACCTGCAGGCACACGGTCACGACGGCGTGGCGGTCGGCGCGCTGTGGGCGGTCGGCGTGCTGATCGAGATCGCGCTGTTCTGGCAGGCGCCGCGGCTGATCGAGCGCTTCGGCGCCCCGCGCCTGCTGTCGGCCTGCCTGGCGGTCACCATCCTGCGCTGGACGGTCACCGCGCTGTACGCCGACTCCTTCGCCATCATGGCGCTGGCGCAGGCCACGCACGCGCTCGGTTTCGCTGTGTTCCACGCCTGCTGCATGCGGCAGATCGCCGAATACTTCCCCGGCCATCGCGCAGTCGCCGGCCAGAGCCTGCTGTACGGCTTCAGCTCGGGCGTCGGCGGCGTGCTCGGCGCCGGCCTGGCGGCGCTGATGTGGGAACGCGGCGGTGGCGAGTGGGCCTTCCTCGCCGGCGCGGCGGCGGTCGCCGTGGCGTGGGCGATCTACGCGCTGCGCGCCGAACCGGTCACCGTGTCGACACAGCCACCGTAGGAGCAGTTTCAACCACGACCGGGAGGCGACAGCGAGGATTCAGCCGCGGATCTGCGTGGCCGAAGGCTGTCGATGATCCCGGGCGTCCGGTCACGGCGGAGGCCGCTCCTACGTAGGGCTCAGCGGTTGGACACGCCGTGCGGCACATGGCCGGTGGCGACGTGCTGACGCGCGCTTTCGGCGTTGTGGTGCGAGTCGTCGAAGAAGATGTCGGCGCCGAAGGCCTTCAGGAACGGCCCCTTGTCGCGGCCGCCGAGGAACAGCGCCTCGTCCAGCCGCACGCCCCATTGGCGCAGGGTCAGGATCACTCGCTTGTGCGCCGGCGCCGAGCGCGCGGTCACCAGCGCGGTGCGGATCGGGGCGCCGTCGCCGGCCGGGAAGGCCTCCTGCAGCCGGTGCAGGGCGGCGAGGAAACCCTTGAACGGGCCACCCGAGAGCGGCTCCAGCGCGCGGCTGCTCTCGTGGTCGTGGAAGGCTGCCAACCCCTGCTCCTGCGAGATCCGCTCGGACTCGTCGCCGAAGATCACCGCGTCGCCGTCGAAGGCGATGCGTACCTGGTCGTGCGAATTCTCCGGCGCCTTGGACGGCAGGATGGTGGCGGCGGCCACGCCGTGCTCCAGCGCATGGCGCACCGACTCGGGATTGGCCGAGAGGAACAGGTGCGCGCCGAACGGCTTGATGTACGGATACACCGGTGCGCCGCTGGTGAACACCGCGCGCACGATGTCCAGCCGGTAGCGCTCGATCGAATTGAAGATGCGCAGGCCGGTGTCGCTGGAATTGCGCGAGAGCAGGATCACCTCCACCCGCGGTGCGCCATCGGGCGCCGCAGTGTTCAGCGCCAGCAGCTTCCTGACCAGCGGGAAGGCGATCCCCGGCTGCAGCGGGTCGTCCTCGTGACGGCGCTGGAATTCGGCATAGGCCTCCAACCCGCTCTGCTCGAACAGGCGATGGCTGTCCTCCAGATCGAACAGCGCACGAGCGGTGATGGCCACCACCAGCCTGTCGCCGGCGATGTCGGGCGCGGCGGCAGTGCCGAGGGGATGGCTCGCGGTGACGGAAGCTTCGCTCATGGCGCGTATTCTGCCCTTCCGGCCGTCTCAGCGCCTGCGACGCGCGTCTGCTGCAGGAATGGCATGCGCCGCGAGCGGCAGCCGCAATGCGTCCGGTCGCGGCTCGCGCCGCTCCTGCGAGGCATGAAGATGCTTCAAGTCACGAACTGCTCGTTGAGAATGCGCTCTTCGAGATTGTGCTCGGGGTCGAACAGCAGCGTGACGGTGTGCTGCTCCGACTCGCGCACGGTCACTTCGACCACCTCGCGCACCTCGTGCGAGTCGGCGGTGGCGCTGACCGGACGCTTGTCCGGATCCAGGATGGTGAAGCGCACCTCGGTGTCGGCGCGCAGGATGGCGCCACGCCAGCGGCGCGGGCGGAAGGCGGCGATCGGGGTCAGTGCGATCACGCTGCTGCCCAGCGGCAGGATCGGACCGTGCGCGGAGTAGTTGTAGGCGGTGCTGCCGGCCGGGGTGGCCACCATCACGCCATCGCAGACCAGCTCTTCCATCCGCACCTGGCCGTTGAGCTCGATGCGGACGTGGGCGGCCTGGCGCGTCTGCCGCAGCAGCGAGACCTCGTTGTAGGCCAGCGAATGGGTGCTGGCGCCGGACTCGGTGACGGCGATCATCTCCAGCGGCCGCAAAACCGCCGGCTCGGCGGCGGCGATGCGTTCCAGCAGCGCATCGGGCTGGTACTGGTTCATCAGGAAGCCGACCTTGCCCAGCTTCATGCCGAACACCGGCTTGCCGCGCGGGCCGTGGCGGTGGAGCGTCTGCAGCATGAAGCCATCCCCGCCGAGCGCGCAGATCACGTCTGCCTCGTCCGGCTCGTGCTGTCCGTGGATGGCGACCAGCGACTCGTACGCGGCCTGCGCTTCGGGCGTGCGACTGGCAAGGAAGGCGATGCGGGGATGCGACTGGGCCATCGGACGCGCCTTGTCGAAGGGCGGCAAAAGCTTAGCGCAGCCTGCCGCGGGAAAGACACCCGCCAGGCCCGCACGAGCGGCGGGGGCGCGACCGGACACCTCCGCCGGTCACAGCTCCCGCCGCGACTGCAGGCTGTCCCTTCGCACCCCCGCGCCCTGCTCCGCGTCCGGTGATGCGGCGCGGGCTCCGGACTCCGGGCTCAGTCGCGCTCGCCGGCTGCGGCCAACTGCGCGAGGCGACGCACCGCGACTTGCACGGTCGGGTAGTCCATCGCGCGCTGGCTGCGCATGTCGGCGAACATGTTGAGGGTGAACTTCAGCGCCGGATCGTCGCGCTCCATCCAGCGGGCGACCGGGTCGTCCTCCTCCGTGCCGGCAGCGGCCAGCACCTGGGTGACCAGCTCGGTCTGCTGCGCATGCAGCTCGTCGCGCAGCACGCCACGGGCGTGCGCATGCCAGCGCCCCTCCACCGGCAGCTCCTCGATCTTCTCCAGCAGCCACTTCAGATGCAGCGCCTGACCGAGGCCGAAGTAGACGCGCGCGACTTCGACCACCTCGCGGCCGGCGGCGGCGGCGACGTCGATGATGTCCAGCGCCGAAGCCAGATGGGGCAACGCGGCCAGCCTGGCCGCCAGGTCGGCCGGGAAACCGTGGGCGACCCATTGCTCGCAGTCGGCGTCGAAGGCGGACTTCAGTTCGGCCGGCAGCACGTCCTGTAGCTGGTGGCGCAAGGTATCCAGGCCGGGCTTGAGACGCTCGACCATGCCGGCGATGTCCAGCCGCTGGCCCGGACGGTTGAGCAGCCAGCGGGTCATCTGTCGCTGGAGGCCCCAGATCCGCATCAGTGCATCGATCTGGGCGCTCTCGGGCACCTTGAGATCGTGCGCATCGATCTCGGCCCACATGGCGCGCGAGTCGAGCACTTCGCGGGTGATGCTGTAAGCCTTGGCGATCTGCGCCGGCGATTCGCCGGTATCCTCCTGCATGCGCAGCATGAAGGTGGCGCCCATGCGATTGACCAGCGAGTTGGTCACCGCGGTGGCGATGATCTCGCGGCGCAGGCGGTGCTCTTCCATCAGGTCGGCGAAACGCTCCTGCAGGGCCTGCGGGAAATAGCGCACCAGCTCCCTGGAAAGGTACGGGTCCTCCGGCACGTCCGAGTCGAGCAGCTGCTGGTAGATCACCAGCTTGGCGTAGGACAGCAGCACCGCCAGCTCCGGCCGGGTCAGCCCGAGGCCACGGGTCTTGCGGTCGGTGAACTCGGCGTCGCTGGGCAGGTCCTCCAGCTGGCGGTCGAGCAGGCCCTGCGACTCCAGGGTGCGGATGAAGTGCTGCTTGGAACCCAGCCGCGCCACGCTCATCCGCTCCATCAGGCTGATCGCCTGGTTCTGGCGGTAGTTGTCGATGAGCACCAGCTCGGCGACCTCGTCGGTCATGTCGGCCAGCAGCTGGTTGCGCGCCTCCGGGTCGAGGTCGCCGCGCTGCATGGCGGCATTGAGCAGGATCTTGATGTTCACCTCGTGGTCAGAGGTGTCCACGCCGGCCGAGTTGTCGATGAAATCGGTGTTGAGCAGCACGCCGGCCTGCAGTGCGGCCTCGATGCGGCCGCGCTGGGTCAGCCCGAGGTTACCGCCCTCGCCCACGACCTTGCAGCGCAGTTCCCGGCCGTCGATGCGCAGCGCGTTGTTGGCGCGGTCGCCGACATCGGCATGCGACTCGGTGCTGGCCTTGACATAGGTACCGATGCCGCCGTTCCAGAGCAGATCGACCGGCGCCTTGAGAATGGCGCTCATCAGCTCGGCCGGAGTCATCTGCTCGACCTCGTCGGCAATGCCCAGCGCCTGGCGGGCCTCGGGCGAGAGCGGGATGGTCTTGGCCGAGCGCGGCCAGACGCCGCCCCCCTTGGAGATCAGCGACTTGTCGTAGTCGTCCCAGCTCGAGCGCGGCAGCTTGAACAGGCGCTCGCGCTCGGCGTAGCCGGTCGCCGCGTCGGGATCCGGATCGATGAAGATGTGGCGGTGATCGAAGGCGGCGACCAGGCGGATGTGGCGCGAGAGCAGCATGCCGTTGCCGAACACGTCGCCGGACATGTCGCCGATGCCGACCACGGTGAAGTCCTGGCTCTGGCAGTCCATGCCGAGCGCGCGGAAATGGCGCTTGACCGACTCCCAGGCGCCGCGCGCGGTGATGCCCATGCCCTTGTGGTCGTAGCCGGCCGAGCCGCCGGAAGCGAAGGCGTCGCCCAGCCAGAAGCCGTGCTCCTCGGAGATCTTGTTGGCGATGTCCGAGAACGTGGCCGTGCCCTTGTCGGCAGCGACGACCAGGTAGGGATCGTCGCCATCGCGGCGCACCACGCCCTCGGGGTGCACCACGCTGCCATCGGGCGCGTAATTGTCGGTGATGTCGAGCAGGGCGTTGATGAAGCTCTTGTAGCAGGCGATGCCCTCGGCCAGCACCGCATCGCGGTCGCCGTCCTGCGGCGGGCGCTTGACGAAGAAGCCGCCCTTGGCGCCGACCGGCACGATGACGGTGTTCTTCACCATCTGCGCCTTGACCAGGCCCAGCACCTCGGTACGGAAATCCTCGCGCCGGTCGGACCAGCGCAGACCGCCGCGCGCCACCGGGCCGAAGCGCAGATGCACGCCCTCGACCCGCGGCGAGCAGACGAAGATCTCGCGGTACGGGCGCGGCTTGGGCAGCTCGGGAATGGCGTTGGAATCGAACTTGAACGCGATGTAGTCGCGCGGCCTGCCGTCGTGCAGCTGGAAGTAGCTGGTGCGCAGGGTGGCCTCGATCAGGCCCATGAAGCTGCGCAGGATGCGGTCCTCGTCGAGACTGGTCACGCCTTCGAGCAGGATGGCGAGCGCGTCCAGGCAGGCGTCGACCTGCGCCTCGCGATCGAGTGCGCGGGCGTAGGCGACCTGCTCGATGACCGTCGCCAGCGACTTGACCTGCACCTGCGGCACGATCGCCTCCAGCGCCTGCTGTGTCCTGCGGCGCAGGTCCTCGGCATCCTGCGGATCGGCGGCCTGCCCGCGCGACGGATCGAAACGCGCCTCGAACAGCTCGACCAGCAGTCGCGCCACCAGCGGGTAGCGCGCCACGGTCTCTTCCATGTAGCTCTGCGAGAACGGCACATTGGCCTGCTGCAGGAACTTGCTGTAGGCGCGCAGCATCGACACCTGGCGCCAGTCCAGGCCCGCGGCCAGGATCAGGCGGTTGAAGGCGTCGTTCTCCGCCTCGCCGCGCCAGATCCGCTCGAAGGCATCTTCGAAGCGGGCGCCCAGCGACTCGACATCGACCTCGCCGCGCATCGGCTCGACCACGAAATCCTGGATGTGGATGCGCGTGCCGCCGACATTCAGCGCGTACGGGTATTCGGTGAGGATGCGCAGCCCCATGTTCTCCATCATCGGCAACGCATCCGACAGCGGGATGTCGCGCTCCTGGCGGAACAGCTTGAAGCGCAGGCCGCGGTCGCGACGGCAGCGGTACAGACTCAGGCGAATGTCGTCCTCGCCCTTGAGCGCGGCCAGGTGCTCGACGTCGTCGGCCGCGATCTCGGGGGTGACGTCCTCGATGTAGCCGCTGGGCAGCGCGCGGCCGTAGCTATTGGCCAGCTTCAGGCCTTTGCTTTCGCCGTGACGCCTGATCAGCAACTCGCGCAGCTCGTCGTGCCAGTCACGCACGATCTGGGCGACGCGCTCCTCCAGCTCCGGCACGTCGCACTGCACGTGCGCGCCGCTGCGCGGGCGGATCGTCAGGTGCAGCTGCGCCAGCGGCGACTCGCCGACCGAGATGGTGGTATCGAGCCGCTCGCCCTGCAGCGACTCTTTCAGCAACGCCTCGATGCGCTGCCGCACGGTGGTGTTGAAGCGGTCGCGCGGGATGTAGACCAGGGCCGAGAAGAAGCGGCCGTAGCGGTCACGGCGCAGGAACAGCTTGGTGCGCACGCGCTCCTGCAGACCGAGGATGCCCATACAGGTGCGGTAGAGCTCCTCCTCGGTGGACTGGAACAGCTCGTCGCGCGGCAGCGTCTCCAGGATGTGGCGCAGCGCCTTCCAGCTATGGCTGTTGGCCGGCAGGCCGGAGGCATGCAGCACATAGTCGTGGCGCTGGCGCACCAGCGGGATGTCCCACGGACGACGGTTGTAGGCGCTGGAGGTGTACAGGCCGATGAAGCGCTGTTCGGCGACCGGACGACCACTCTCGTCGAACTGCAGGATGCCGATGTAATCCATGTAGCCCGCGCGGTGGACGGTCGAGCGCGAGTTGGTCTTGGTCAGGATCAGCGCATCGACCGAGCCGGACTGCGGCATGTAGTGCGCCGCCAGGCTCTTGAGCGAGCGCGGGGTCTGCATGCGCTGGCTGCCGCGCAGCAGACCCAGCCCGGTGCCTTCGACCGCGCGCAGCACCTCGTCGTCGCCCTGCTTCTCGACCACGTATTCGCGGTAGCCGAGGAAAGTGAAGTGGTCGTCGGCCACCCAGCGCAGAAACTCCTGTGCCTCGGTGCGGCCGGCATCGTCGACCGGCATGGTGCGGGAAGGCAGCTCGTCGGCGATGGCGCGCATGGTTCGGCGCATGGCCTGCCAGTCGCGCACGCACACACGCACGTCCTCCAGCGCCGAGCGGATCGCGTTGGCGATGGCGTCCATCTCGGACTGTTCGACCAGGCGGTCGATCTCGATATGCATCAGCGACACGTGCTCGCCTTCGCCGATGGCGGTCAGCCGCCCGGCTTCATCGCGGGAGACGGCGATCACCGGGTGGTTGATGACGTGGATCTGCACATCCTTCGCGGCCAGCGCCATGCTGACCGAATCGACCAGGAAGGGCATATCGTCGTTGACGATCTGTACCACCGTATGGGTCGATTCCCAGCCGTGCTCGGCCAGGTGTGGATTGAAGACACGCACCAGCGCGCTGCCCGGTTCGTGCTCGCGCACCTGCGCCAGCATGCCGCGCGCGATCGCCGCCCACTCCGCGGCCGCCCGTGCGGCGATCTCCTCCTCCGAGAGCCGGGCGTAGAACGCCAGCACGAAGGCCTGCGCCTCCTCGATCTGGGCGGCCGGCAGCTCGGCCCTGAGGATGTCGACGACGGCATCGAGGGAGGTGTGCGCAGCGAGAGGCTCGGGTTTGGCGCTCATGTCCACGTCTGGTCGGGTTGGAGGGAAACGGCGAGGGATGTGCTGATGCGGGCCGACACCCGGCGGCCTGTTAGAAGAATGTGAAATTGTAGCCCCGCCCGGCACTGCAGGCCACCGCGAAGCCCAAGGAAAACGGCCCCGCGCGGGGGCGGGGCCGGAGGCGGTTCGGCGATGTTCAGCCGGCGTGCCGGTTCAGCGCACGCCGGTCTCGTTGCGGGCGATGACCAGACGCTGGATCTCGCTGGTGCCCTCGTAGATCTCCGTGATCTTGGCGTCGCGGAAGTACCGCTCCAGCGGCATCTCCTTGGAATAGCCCATGCCACCATGGATCTGCACCGCCTGGTGGGTGATGAACATGGCCGCCTCGGAAGCGAACAGCTTGGCCACCGAGGCCTCGGTGCTGAAGCGGGCGCCGGTGGTCAGCGACTGCTGCTTGGCCCAGGCCGCCTTCAGCGTCAACAGCGTGGCGGCGTCGAGCCGGCACTTCATGTCGGCGATCTTGGCCTGGATCATCTGGAAGCTGCCGATCGGCTGGCCGAAGCTCTTGCGCTCCTTCACGTAGGCCACCGAAGCCTCGTAGGCGGCGCGGGCCAGGCCGACCGCCTGCGCGGCGATGCCGATGCGGCCGGCGTCGAGCACGCTCATGGCGATCCTGAAGCCCTCGCCTTCCGGCCCGATGCGGTCCTCGACCGGGATCCTGTAATCGGTGAACTCGATCTCGCAGGTGGCCGAGGCGCGGATGCCGAGCTTGGGCTCGGTCTTGCCGCGATGGAAACCCTCGCGCTCGGTGTCGACCATGAACGCGCTGATGCCCTTGGCGCCCTTGGCCGGGTCGGTGACCGCGAACAGCAGGATGTACTTGGCCACCGGCCCCGAGGTGATCCAGCTCTTCTTGCCGTTGACCACGTAGTGCGTGCCGTCGGCCGAGAGCACCGCGCGGGTGCGCATCGCCGAGGCGTCCGAACCGGACTGCGGCTCGGTCAGCGCGTAGGCGCCGATGGCCGCGCCGGTGGCGATCGGCGTCACGTACTTGTGCTTCTGCGCTTCACTGCCGTGCTTCAGCAGGCCATTGCAATAGAGCGTGTTGTTCACCGACATGATGGTCGAGTGCGCGCAGTCGGCGGCGGCGATCTCGATCATCGCCAGCACGTAACCGATGGCGTCCAGCCCGGCGCCGCCGTACTCGTGCGGCACTTCGATGCCCATCAGGCCGTTCTCGCCCATCAGGCGAATGTTCTCCATCGGAAACTCGCCAGACCGGTCGAAGTGCTCCGCGGTCGGGGCGA
>JBEQAM010000006.1:0-18508 GCA_041640375.1 Rehaibacterium sp.
CGCCCGACGACCCGCTGGCCCAGCGCGGCGGCTGCGACAACGCCATCCTCATCCGCAGCGAACGCTACGCCGAACGCCCGCTGGTCCTGCGCGGCCCCGGCGCCGGCCCCGCCCTCACCGCCGCCGCCATCCTGGAGGACGCACTGGCGGCGCTGCGCGCGCAGTCGCGGCATGGCTGAGCCCGTGCCGGGTCGATGCCTGCCATGCCATGGGGGCGAGGAGCGAGCGAACAGGCGTGAGCGTGGAACGCAGCCTCGGCCTGCCGGCGTTGGCGTGCGCAGCCCATGCCTGCTCCTGCAGGGCTTGGCCCGCCGGGACGCGGCTGGCGTCGCGCCCCCCATCCCCGTTCCCACATCCGGGCCTCACCGATTCATCCGCTGCGCCAGCAGCGTCGCCACCACACCCGGATCGGCAAGGGTGGAGGTGTCGCCGAGCTGGTCGGGCTGGTTCTCGGCGATCTTGCGCAGGATGCGGCGCATGATCTTGCCCGAGCGGGTCTTGGGCAGGCCCGGCGCCCACTGCAGGTGGTCGGGGGTGGCAATCGGACCGATCTGATTGCGCACCCACTGGATCAGTTCCTGACGCAGGTCCTCGCTCGGCACCTCGCCGGCATTGAGGGTGACGTAGGCATAGATGCCCTGGCCCTTGAGCTCGTGCGGGCAGCCGACCACGGCGGCCTCGGCCACCTTCGGGTGCGCGACCAGCGCGCTCTCGACCTCGGCGGTGCCGAGGCGGTGGCCGCTGACGTTGATCACGTCGTCGACGCGGCCGGTGATCCAGTAGTCGCCGTCCTCGTCGCGGCGGCAGCCGTCGCCGGTGAAGTACATGCCCGGGTAGGTCTTGAAGTAGGTGTCGATGAAGCGCTGGTGGTCGCCGTAGACGCTGCGCATCTGGCCGGGCCACGAATCGAGGATCACCAGGTTGCCCTCGGCGGCGCCTTCGAGTATCCGGCCGTCGGCATCGACCAGCGCCGGGCGCACGCCGAAGAAGGGTTTGGTCGCCGACCCCGGTTTCTGCGGAATGGCGCCGGGCAGCGGGGCGATCAGGATGCCGCCGGTCTCGGTCTGCCACCAGGTGTCGACGATGGGGCAGCGCGCATCGCCGACGACCTGGTGGTACCAGCGCCAGGCCTCGGGATTGATCGGCTCGCCGACCGTGCCGAGCAGGCGCAGGCTGGCGCGCGAGGTGCGCTTCACCGGCGCCTCGCCCTCGCGCATCAGCGCGCGGATGGCGGTGGGCGCGGTGTAGAAGATCGTCACCCGGTGCTTGTCGATCACCTGCCAGAAGCGGCTCACGTCGGGGTGGTTGGGCACGCCCTCGAACATCAGCGTGGTGGCGCCGTTGGCGAGCGGGCCGTAGACCAGGTAGCTGTGGCCGGTGATCCAGCCGACGTCGGCGGTGCACCAGTAGACGTCGTCCTCCTTGAGGTCGAACACGCACGCGTGGGTGTAGCTGGCGTAGACCAGGTAGCCGCCGGTGGTGTGCAGCACGCCCTTGGGCTTGCCGGTGCTGCCGGAGGTGTAGAGGATGAACAGCGGGTCCTCGGCGTTCATCCGCTCCGGCTCGCAGGTGTCGGGCTGGCCGTCGACGACGGCTTCGTACCAGCGGTCGCGCGGCATCTGCATCGGCACGGCGGCGCCGCTGCGGCGCACCACCAGTACGGTCTCGACGCAGGTCGTGCCGGGGCGCCTGAGCGCGTCGTCGACATTGGCCTTGAGCGGCACGCGCCGGCCGCCGCGCAGCCCCTCGTCGGCGGTGATGACCAGCTTGCTGCCGCAGTCGGCGATGCGCCCGGCCAGCGCATCGGGCGAGAAGCCGCCGAACACCACCGAGTGGATCGCGCCGATGCGCGCGCAGGCCAGCATGGCGTAGGCGGCCTCAGGGATCATCGGCAGGTAGAGCGTGACCCGGTCGCCCTTGCGCACGCCGAGATTGCGCAGTGCGTTGGCGAGGCGGCACACCTCGCGGTGCAGCTCGCGGTAGCTGATGCGGCGCGCGGCGTCGGGGTCGTCGCCCTCCCAGAGCAGCGCGGTCTTGTCGGCGCGCGTCGGCAGGTGGCGGTCGATGCAGTTCACCGACACGTTCAGCTCGCCGTCCTCATACCAGCGGATATGGAAATCGTCGAGGGCGTAGGACACGTCCCGGATGCGGGTCGGCCTGCGGAACCAGTCGATGCGCTCGGCCACGCGCGCCCAGAAGCCCTCGGGGTCGCGCACCGATTCCGCGTACAGGCGCGCGTAGTCGTCGGCCCGGATCGCGGCACGGGCGACGAAGTCCTGGGAGGCCGGGTAGACGGTCTGGCTCATGGCGCTGCTCCGGAAGCGGGGGCGAAGCGGCAATTACACCATCCCCGCCGCCGCCCCGGCACGGGCGCTGCGTTGCCCGTCCGCGTGGTTTAGGCTGTGCCGCCCGCCCGCCACCTCGCGACCATGACCGGACTGTTCCACGCCGCCGAAACGCTGCTCGGACTGCTGTTCCACGCCCTGCTGGCGCTGGCCCTGCTGGCCGTACTGCTGGGCCCGCGACGCGCGGAAGACCGCCTCTACCGCGTGCTCAAGGCCGTGGTCTGGCTGCCGCTGACCCTGGCCGCCCTGGTGCTGCCCAAGGCGGACAAGCCCTCGCTGCTGCGGATCGGCTCGGCGCTGGCCGCCTTCGTCGCCTGGTTCGCGCTGCTGCCGAAGCTGACCCTGACGCTGGCGCGGGCACAGTGGCTCGACCACGCCGCGCTGGCGACACTGCTGTTGCTGGTCGTGCTGTTCGGTCTCGGCCAGGCGCTGCCGGCGATGTGGCTGCGGCCGTGGGTGCGCGGCCTGGTCGCGCTGGCGTTGGTGGAGTTCGCGCATCTGGGCCTGTATGCGCTGTTCCGCGCGCAGGGCTGGCTGCCAGGCGTGGCGTAGCAGCGCAAGCCGCGCCCGGGACGGTCAGCGCGGTGGCGCCGCCAGCTCGGCGGCATCGAGATGGCCGTCGCCGTCACGGTCGAGCCGCGCGAACGCGCGGGCGAGATTGGCGAGGAAGGCGTCGAGCGTACGCGGCTGACTCGGCCGCAGGATCATCCCGGGCGGCAGTTCGCCGTCCTGCAGGATGCCGTCGCCGTTGCGGTCCATGGCGCGGAAGCCGCGTGTCATCCAGGCCTGGTATTCGGCCAGGCTGACGCGGCCGTCGCCGTCGGCATCCATCCGCGCAAGGTAATCGGCCGGCGTGGCGGCGAACGGCGCGCTCGCCACCGTGGGCGCGAGCGCGAACGCCAGGCATGCGGCCACTCGCCGGACCGGCATCAGCCGCCGACCAGCCAGCGGTAAGCCAGGATCGCCAGCACCGCGAAGATCAGCAGCCCGATCGTGCCGCGACGCGCGGATTCGGCCTGCGCCTGCGCCATCTTCGCCTTCAACGCCGGATCGCGGCCGATATGGGCCTCGACCGCCGCCCTGGCTTCCTTCAAGTCCAGGCCGCTGTAGTCGCACAGCCGCCTGATCGCCTCGACCTTCCGTCCGCGTTGCAAGGCCTCGATCGCCTCGGGCGGCAGGAAATTCTCGCTGCCCATGGTTCGCTCCCGCTGTGGACGCGGGCCCATGATGCGCCGGATGCAGCGACGGAAAAAGCCAAAGGGCGCCGCGGCGCCCTTTCGTCAGCGCACATGACGGGCCGCTCAGGCGCGCACCGGCGCCAATGCATAGCCCTTCAGCCGCGCGGAGAATTCCTCCAGTGCACGGATGCCGGAGGCCTCGGCCTCGCGCACCCATTCCTGCAGCGCCTGCAGCATGGCCTCGGGGCCGCGCAGCTCCATCACCGCCGCCAGGCGCTGGCGGTACTCGACCACGGCGCGCAGGGTGGGGCGGTTGTCGACCAGTGCATGCAGGCGCTCACGGCTCTCATGGTCGAGCCAGCGGCCGCCGTCGGCCAGACCCTTGCGCAGCCTGCGCGGCAGCGCCTTGAGGCTCTCGCCGGCGGCGTGCATCTCCTCGCGCAGGGTCGGCAGCACCACGCCGCGGAAGTATTCGGTCATCACCTGGTAGCGGTGGGTGAGCACGGCCTTGAGCGTCTCGGCGTCGGGCATGGCGATGTTCGGGCGCGCGTCGAGCGCCGGCGCCACGCGCAGCACCTTGGCCAGGCCGAGCTTCTCGAACAGGCGGATCGCCGCCCAGCCGATGTCGAACTCCCACTTGCGCAGCGAGAACTTGGCCGAGCTGGGGAAGGTGTGGTGGTTGTTGTGCAGCTCCTCGCCGCCGATCCAGAACGCCCACGGCGAGAGGTTGGTGGCGGTGTCGGCGGTCTCGAAATTGCGGTAGCCCCACCAGTGGCCGAGGCCGTTGACCACGCCGGCCGCCCAGAACGGGATCCACAGCATCTGGATCGCCCAGAGGGCGATGCCGGCCGCGCCGAACAGGGCGAAGTCGATGACGAACATCAGCGTCGGGCCGAGCGAATTGAGCGGATGGTAGAGCTTGCGCTCCAGCCAGTCCTCGGGCGTGCCGCGGCCGTACTTGTCCATGATGGACCGGTCCCTGGCGCTCTCCTGGTACAGCTCCACGCCGCGCCACAGGACCTTGTTGATGCCGTGGAACTGCGGGCTGTGCGGGTCCTCCTCGGTCTCGCACCTGGCGTGGTGCTTGCGGTGGATCGCCACCCACTCCTTGGTCCGCATGGCGGTGGTCAGCCACACCCAGAAGCGGAAGAAATGCGACAGCGCGGGGTGGAAATCCACGCCGCGGTGCGCCTGGCTGCGGTGCAGGTACAGCGTCACCGAAAAGATGGTGAGCTGGGTGACGACCAGCAGGTACAGCGCCATGCCCCCGAGGCCGGCGCCGGTCAGGCCGCCGTCGAGGAAGTCGAGGATCGAGGAAAGCATTCAGGTACTCCGGGTGACGACTTGCGGTCTGCCCACCCTTCCTGGAGATGCCGACAGACTGGGGCCATGATGCCTGTCCCCGCCCCCCGCCGCCACCGCACGACGCGCCGGGCAGGGGGCGCGGTTCACATTCCGTCGCTGTCGCCAACCGTAAATCCACCTCGCCGCCATGCCCGAGTTGCCAGAAGTCGAAACCACCCGCGCCGGCCTCGCCCCGCACCTGGAAGGCCGCCGCGTCGTCGCTGCCACCCTGCGCCGGCCCGACCTGCGCTGGCCGATCCCGGCCGCGATCCGCGACGAGCTGCCCGGCCAGCGCATCGCCGCGGTCCGGCGGCGGGCCAAGTACCTGCTGTTGGAGGCGCAGACCGGCAGCGCGCTGCTGCACCTGGGCATGTCCGGCTGCCTGCGGGTACTGCCGGCGGCCACGCCGGCCGGCCCGCACGATCATGTCGACCTGGCACTCGACTCGGGCCGGGTGCTGCGCTTCACCGACCCGCGCCGCTTCGGCTGCCTGCTGTGGCAGCCGGCCGGCGAGACTCACCCGTTGCTGCGCGGGCTCGGCCCCGAGCCACTGGCGGATGGCTTCGACGGCGACTACCTGTTCGCGCTCAGCCGTGGTCGGCGTGCGCCGGTGAAGACCTTCCTGATGGACCAGGCGGTGGTGGTGGGCGTGGGCAACATCTACGCCGCCGAGAGCCTGTTCCGCGCCGGCATCCACCCGCTGCGCGCGGCCGGCGCGGTGTCGCGGGCACGCTACGCGGCGCTGGCCGCGGCGGTGCAGGCCATCCTCGGCCACGCCATCGCCCGCGGCGGCACCACGTTGCGCGACTTCCTCGCCCCCGACGGCGTGCCCGGCTACTTCGAGCAGGAACTCTGGGTGTACGGCCGCGAGGGCGAAGCCTGCAAGGCCTGCGGCGCGGCGCTCAGGCACGCCCGGATCGGCCAGCGCGCCACGGTGTGGTGCCCGCGCTGCCAGCGCTGAGGGCAGGGGCGCGGGCTCGGGAAGGGGCGCCAGCTCCTGGCCCTTGCCGCGCCAACGGAAATGCGGAGAGTTTCGCCACCGGTCGCTGCGCGGAAGGCCCAGGACCCCGTACCCACGGGGCGAGGCAGCCACCCGCCCCTCACCCTTCGACCCGCAGCGCAGTCCGGCACCGGCGGGCGCAGGAATCCGGCATCGTTTCACTTTCCCGCGCGCCGCCGGAGCTATAGTCCACATTCCAGACGGGGAACGGCGCGGCATGTCGGAAGCAGCCGAGATCACGCAACTGCTCAACAGTGCCCGCGCCGGGGACCGTGGCGCGCTCGACCGGGTGCTGGCCACGCTCTACCGCGAGCTGCACGCCATGGCGCGCCGCCAGCTCGGCGGCCAGCACGGGCACACGCTGGACGCCACCGCGCTGGTGCACGAGGCCTACCTCAAGCTGATCGGCCGCGCCGAGGCGCAGTTCGACGACCGTGCCCACTTCTTCGCCTACGCCGCCTCGGCGATGCGCAGCGTGGTGGTCGACTACGCCCGCCAGCGCCTGGCGCAGAAGCGCGGCGGCGACCTGCACCGGGTCACCGAGCTGCCCGAGGACGCCGGCGGCGGCCTGCGCCTGGACGAGGACATGCTGGCGCTGGACACCGCCCTCACCCGCCTGGCCGACGTCGACGCACGGCTGGCCCAGGTGGTCGAGCTGCGCTACTTCGGCGGCCTGTCCGAGCTGGAGATCGCCGCCCTGCTGCAGCGCTCCGAGCGCAGCGTGCGCCGCGACTGGCAGAAGGCGCGCATGTACCTGCTGGCTTCGCTGCAGGGCGGCTGAGCACCCACGGAGGGCCCGATGCGCCCCGAGGACTGGAGTCGGATCTCGCTGCTGCTCGACGAGCTGTTGGATCTGCCCGACGAGATCCGCCGGCTGCGTCTGCTGGAGCTGCGCAGCGAATCGCCCGAGCTGGCCGACGAGGCCGAACGCCTGATCGCGCTCGAGCAGGACCAGCCCGAATTCCTCGCCGAGCCGGTGATGGAGGGCATGCTCTCCGCCTACCGGCCGGGCCAGGACTTCGGCCCCTACCGGCTGGTGCGCATGCTCGGCGAGGGCGGCATGGGCCAGGTCTGGGAGGCGGTGCGCGCCGACGGCCTGTACGAACGCCGGGTGGCGCTCAAGCTGCTGCGCCCGGGCTACGCCGACCGCGGCCTGCGCTCGCGCTTCACCCGCGAGCGGCTGATCCTGGCCCGGCTGGCGCATGCCCATATCGCCCGCCTGCTGGATGCCGGCGTCAGCGCCGACGGTCAGCCCTACCTGGCGCTGGAATACATCCGTGGCGAGGCGATCACCAGCTACGCGCAGCGACTGAAGCTGCCGGTGTCCGAGCGTCTGCGGCTGTTCCTGCAGGTCTGTGACGCAGTCAGCCACGCGCATGCCAACCTGGTCGTGCACCGCGACCTCAAGCCGAACAACATCCTGGTGACGCCGGCCGGCGACGTGCGGCTGCTCGACTTCGGCATCGCCAAGCTGCTCGACCGCGGCGAACGCGACGAGACCGAGATCACCCGCGCCGACGCCCGCGCCTTCACCCTGCACTACGCCGCGCCCGAGCAGATTCGCGGCGAGCCGGTCACCACCATGACCGACGTCTACTCGCTCGGCGTGGTGCTCTACGAGCTGCTCACCGGCCGCAAGCCCTACCGGCTGCAACGCAAGACCGATGCCGAGTGGGAGGAGGCGATCCTCGCCAGCGAGCCGACCCGGCCCTCGCTGGTGGTCGGCCGCAGCCACGACGGCGGGACCGACGCCGCCCAGATGCCCGACCGCCGGCTGGCGCGCACACTGGCCGGCGACCTCGACAACATCGTGCTGCGTGCGCTGCGCAAGGCGCCCGAGCAGCGCTATCCGTCGGTCGATGCGCTGGCGCAGGACATCCGCCGCCATCTCGAGGGCCGGCCGGTACTGGCACGGCCGCAGTCGCTGGGCTACCGCCTGCGCAAGTACCTGCAGCGCCACGCCGCCGGCGTCAGCGTGATGCTGGGCGTGGTGCTGCTGCTCAGCCTCGGCCTGCTCGGCATGCGCTGGCAGTACAACCAGGTGCTGGTGGAGGCGGCGCGCGCACAGGCGATGCAGGACTTCGTGGTCGGCCTGTTCGAGCACGGCGGCGTCGCCGGCCGGGACCGCACCGTGGACGTGCGCCTGCTGCTCGACGCCGGCGTGCGCCGCGCCGAAACCGAGCTCAACGACCAGCCCGGCCCGCGCGCCGAGCTGCTCGGCCTGATCGCCCGGTTGCGCAACGGCCTGGGCGACTACCGCGAGGCGTTGCAGGCGCTGGACCGTCAGCAGTCGGCACTGCGCGCGCTGGGCGAGGAGGCGCCGCCCGGCCTGCTGCTGGAATCACTGCTGCAGCGTGGCCGCGCCCTGCGCGCACTGGGTGCGCCGCAGTCCTGCATCGAGGTGATGCGCGACCGCCTGGCCCTGGTCGAACGGGACACCCTGATCGCGCCGCTGCCCAGTGCCGAGTACTACTCCCAGCTCGGCCGCTGCCACCGCCAGCTCGGCCAGACCGAGGACGCGCGCCGGCTGTTCGAGCGCGCACTGATGCTGCGTCGTAGCGTCAACGCCGGCGTCGATGAAGCCGAGAGCCTGACCGACCTGGCCTCGCTGGACGCCGACGCCGCCCGCATCGACACCGCCATCGCCGGCTTCCGCCAGGCGCTCGACCGCTTGCGTGTCGTCACCGGCGAGCGTCATCCGCTGGCGGTCAACATCTGGCGCAGCCTCGGCAGCCTGTACCGCGAACGCGGCGACGTCGCCGCCGCCGAGGGCGCCTTCCGCCAGGCGCTGGACACCTCGCTGACCCTGTTCGGCGCCCAGCACCCGAGCACCATCGAAGTCCAGCGCCTGCTCGGCGCGCTGTTCGTCGACCTCGGCCGGCTCGACGAGGGCGAGCGACTGGTCAGCGAGGCGCACGTGCGGTTGCGCGAGCGCTTCGGCGACCGTCATCCGGACATCGCCGCCACCCACAACAGCCTCGGCATCATCGCCTACGAGCGCGGCCGGCTCGACGAAGCGCAACGCGAGCTGGCACGCGCGGTGGCGATCTGGCGGCAGACCGCCGGCGCCGGCCGGCTGCCCGGCGCGCTGTACAACCTCGGCATGGTCCAGCATGCCGCCGGCGATCACGAAGCGGCCATCGCCAGCCTCGACGAGGCGCTGCGTCTGCGCGTGCAGCAGTACGGCGCCAGCCACGCCCTGGTCGGCAACACCCGGCGCCTGATCGGCGAGGTGCGCGCCGCGCTCGGGCAGGAGGCCGCCGCCCTGGAGGAACTGCGCGCGGCGGTGGACATCCTGCGCCGCGACTACGGCCCCGACCACCCGCAGACCGGCCAGGCCGAACTCAGCCTGGCGCGCCAGCTCTGGCGGACCCGCTCGGCCAGCCAGGCGATCGCACTGGCGCAATCGGTGGAGCAGCGCTTCCAGCCCGAGGACAGCGAGCGCCGCAAGCTGCTGTGGTGGGCACGCGCGCTGCGCGCCGAGGCGCTGTGCCGCAGCGGCCAGTACGCCCAAGGCCGGCTGGCGCTGGAAGGCGTACTGGTCGACATGAGCATCGAGTGGCCGCAGGGCGCGCTGCGCCGCAGCGTCGAGCAGCTGCATGGGAGCTGCCTGCCGGTCGGCCTGGCGCAGCGGGTGGCGGGCGACTGAGCACGCGGGCCGGGCCACGCGGCCACACCGCACCGGGGCAGGCGCGCCTCCGCGCGGGCGAGCCCTGCTGCCCTCAGTCTGCGGCCAGCGTCGCATCCAGCGGCAGCCGTGGCTGCTGCAGCTCGATGCGGCCCTCGCCGGCGGTGATCTTCTTGAACTCGGCGCGGCTCACCGAGACGTAACGCTCGTTGCCGCCGATCTCCACCTGCGGCCCGCAGGTGACCGCGCGGCCCTGCTCGTCCACGCGCACCACCATCGTCGCCTTGCGGCCGCTGTGGCAGATGGTCTTGATCTCGCTGATCGAATCGGCCCAGGCCAGCAGGTACTGGCTGCCCTCGAACAGCTCGCCGCGGAAGTCGGTGCGCAGGCCGTAGGCGAGCACCGGGATGCCCAGCGCGTCGACGATCTCGGTCAACTGCCAGACCTGCCGCTTGCTGAGGAACTGCGCCTCGTCCACCAGCACGCAATGCAACGGGCCGCGCGCGGCGAGATCGGCGCGGGCCATCGCCTGCAGGTCGTCATCGGGGCCGAAGACGGTGCCGCGCGCGCGCAGGCCGATGCGCGAGGCCACCACGCCCTCGCCGCAGCGGTCGTCGAGACGCGGCGTCAGGATCAGCGTGCGCATGCCGCGCTCGTGGTAGTTGTGCGCGCTCTGCAGCAGCGTGGTGGTCTTTCCGGCGTTCATCGCCGAGTAGTAGAAGTAGAGCTTGGCCATGCGCGCACCGGTGTCGTTTTGCTCCTCATCCCCGCGAGAACGGGAATCCAGCGCCGTCGAGCACCAACCACCCGGCACTGGGTCCCCGCTTGCGCGGGGACGACGTCGGGGATCGCATAGCTTACCTGTGCCGCCGATCCCGGGCGGCCCGCGGCGGCGTTGCTAGAATGCGCGGCCCTTGGTCCCGCCCTGCCCATGACCGGACTCAACCCCCAGCAACGCGAAGCGGTCGCCTACTGCGATGGCCCCCTGCTCGTGCTCGCCGGCGCCGGCAGCGGCAAGACCCGCGTCATCACCGAGAAGATCGCCCACCTGGTGAAGACTGGCCGCCATGCCGCCCGCCACATCGGCGCGATCACCTTCACCAACAAGGCCGCGCGCGAGATGCGCGAGCGCGTCGGCAAGCTGCTGCCCGGCGAGCAGGCCGAGGGCCTGACCGTCTGCACCTTCCACGCGCTGGGGCTGAAGTTCCTGCAGATCGAGCACGCCCGCGCCGGCCTGCGCCGCGGCTTTTCGGTCTTCGACAGCGACGACCAGCTCGGCATCGTCAAGGACCTGCTGCCGCCCGGCGGCAAGCCCGACGCCGCCGAGGCGATGCGCCAGCTCGTCTCGCGCGCCAAGAATGAAGCGCTGTCGCCGGAACAGGCCGCCGAACTGGCGAGCAGCCCGCGCGAGCGCGAGGCGGCGGCGATCTACGCCAAGTATCAGCAGCGCCTGGCCGCGTTCAACGCGGTCGATTTCGACGACCTGATCCGCCTGCCGCTGATGCTGCTGGAAGCCGATGCCGATCTCGCCGCCGCCTGGCGCGAGCGGTTGCGCTACCTGCTGGTGGACGAATGCCAGGACACCAACGGCGCCCAATACCGCCTGCTACGCCAGCTCGCCGGCCCGCGCGGCGCCTTCACCTGCGTGGGCGACGACGACCAGTCGATCTATGCCTGGCGCGGCGCCAACCCCGAGAACCTCGACCTGCTGGCGCAGGACTACCCGACCCTGCGCGTGATCAAACTGGAGCAGAACTACCGCTGCAGCGCGCGCATCCTGCGCGCCGCCAACACGCTGATCGCCAACAACCCGCACGTCCACCTCAAGCGGCTGTGGAGCACCCACGGCGACGGCGCGCCGATCCGCGTCTGGGAGTGCCGCAACGGCGAGCACGAGGCCGAGCGCGTCGCCGCCGAGATTGCCTATCTCAAGCAGTCGGACAAGGCGACCTGGGGCGACATCGCCATCCTGTTCCGCGGCAACCACCAGTCGCGGCCGCTGGAGAAGGCGCTGCAGATGCTGCGCATCCCCTACCACCTGACCGGCGGCACCGCCTTCCTCGACCGCGGCGAGGTCAAGGACGCGCTGGCCTGGCTGCGCGTGCTGGCCAACCCCGAGGACGATGCCGCCTTTCTGCGCGCCATCGCCGCGCCCAAGCGCGAGGTCGGCGCGAGCTCGCTGGCGAAGCTGGCGGAGATGGCGCAACAGGCCGGCCTGCCGCTGTCGCGCGCCGCCGAGTCGATGAGCCTGCTCAAGCAGCTCACCCCGCGCGCCGCCGCCGGCCTGAACGAATTCACCGGCATCCTGCGCCGTCTGCGCGACGCCGCCGAGCGGCTGTCGCCGGGCGAGCTGGTGCGCCAGCTGGTCGAGCAGAGCGGCCAGCTCGCCGCCCTCCGTGCCCAGTGCAAGGACGACGCCAGCTTCCAGCGCCGCCGCGGCAACCTCGACGAGTTGGCGGAATGGTTCGAGGGCGGCAAGGGCGCCGGCCCGGGGGAACTGGCCGCCCAACTCGCCCTGCTCACCCACGCCGACCGCGGCGAACCGGGCAACGCGGTGCGGCTGATGAGCCTGCACGCCAGCAAGGGCCTGGAATTCAACTACGTGTTCATCGTCGGCGTGGAGGATGGCAACCTGCCGCACGAGGCCGCGCTGGAGGAGGGCTCGCTGGAGGAGGAGCGCCGGCTGATGTACGTCGGCATCACCCGTGCCAAGGAGGCGCTGTGGCTGTCCTACAGCCGCGAAGCCAAGCGCTGGGGCGAAACCCTGCGCCTGCAGCCCAGCCGCTTCCTCGCCGAACTGCCGGCCGGCGACCTGCACCGCGACGGCACCGACCCCGCGCGCGACGCCGAGGTCAGGCGCGAGCGCACCCGGACCCGGCTCGGCGCGATCGCGGCCATGCTGGCCGACTGAGCGCAGGGCGGGCGACACAAAACGCCAGCAAAAATACGAGAAAGGCAGGCAACCGCATCGATTCTCGCGTATCTCCTTCCATCCCGGCCAGGAGGCGCGCATCTGCCGCGGCGCCCTGTTTTGGCGATTTTCTTTTTTTATAACAATTCGTTACGCCGCAAACATGCCGTGTTGACGGAGCATCGCGCCCGCGCGAAGATGCCGGCCCCGCCAGCCGGGAGCCTCCAAGTCTCCTTCGCCGGCCATGACCGCTCGACCAGGCGCCCGGTCCTTCCGTTCTTGTTTCGGTCGCCCGGCTGCCTCTAGAGTCCCAAGCCCGGCCGCCGGAAAGCGCCGCCCCCACGCCCCGCCGCAGGAGCCTGCATGATCCTCCGCCGCCACACCCTGGCCTTCATCGGCCTGACCGCCGCCGCCCTGCTGCTCGCCGCCTGCCAGCGCGAGGAGGGACCGGTCGCCCCGGACTCGCCCGCCGCCGCCGTCGAGGCGCTGGCCGCCAGCCTGCGCCAGAACGACCTGGTCCGGTTCTCGAAGCTGTCGGTGCCGCCGGCGATGTACGCCCGCCTGGAAGCGCGCTGGCGCGAGCAACAAGCACAGCAGCCCGCCCCCAGCGACGAGGAGCGCGAGGAGTTCGCGCAGACCCTGGCCCGCTTCACCGACGCCGATGCCGAGGAGCGGCTGTACGCGGAGCTGGAGCCGAGCCTGACCCGCTTCGAGAGCGAGATGGCCGCCCAGCTGCCGCTGATGGTGGCGATGGGCAGCGGCTTCATCAGCGCCTCGGTGCAGCAGAGCGATACCCTCTCCGACGCCCAGAAGCAGCACGCCAGCGAGGTGATCGGCGCGCTCGCCGGCTGGGCCTCGACACTGCCGCTGGGCGATCGCGACAAGGCCCGCCAGGCCGTCGGCGTGGTCGCCGACACCGCCCGCCGGCTGGAGCTGGAAAGCCTCGACCAGATGCGGGATTTCAGCTTCGAGGACACCCTGGTCCGCGGCGGCACCCTGCTCGGCGGCGGCAAGCGGCTGATGGCGCTGTACGGCTTCGACATCGACCGCACGCTCGACAGCGTGCGCGTCGAACCGGTGTCCGAAAATGGCGACCAGGCCCGCGTGCGGGTGCGCTACACCCTGCTCGACAAGCCGATGAGCTTCGAGGTCGACATGGTCCGCATCGACGGCGGCTGGTACAGCGTCGACGCCATCGCCAGCACGCAGGAGCAACTCGACGCGCCGCTGTCCGCGGAGGACGACGAAGCCTACGCCGAGGACGAGGCCGACGGAAACGCCGCCGACTGACGCCCGGCCCGCCCGACCGTCGCGTATGGACGCCGCCACGCCCAACCCGCGCCCCGTGCGCCCGCCGCTGTGGGCGCGCCTGGCCGGCAAGCTGCTGGAGCCATGGATCGCGCTGCGCCGCGACCCGGCCGACATCGCCGCGCAGATCCCGGCCGACCGCCCGGTCTGCTACGTGCTCGAGCGCTACGGCCTGTCCAATGCGCTGATCCTGGAGCGCGCCTGCCGTGAGGCCGGCCTGCCCTCGCCGCTGCTGCCGCTGCCGGGCGACCCGCTCGGCCGCAACCGCGCCTACGTCGCGCTGTCGCGCCGGCGCAGCTCGGTGGTCGGCCGCCCGCGGACCCGCACCCACTCCGACAGCCTGGCCCGGCTGCTGGAGCGCCACCGTGGCCAGCCCGACGCCGACACCCTGCTGGTGCCCGTGTCGATCTTCGTCGGCCGCGCGCCGGACCGGCAGAGCGGCTGGTTCCAGGTGCTTTTCTCCGAGAACTGGGCGCTGGTCGGCCGCTTCCGCCGCCTGCTCGCCATCCTGCTCAACGGCCGCAACACCCTGGTGCAGTTCTCGCCGCCGGTGGCGCTGCGCGACGTGCTCGCCGAGGGGCTGCCGCCGGAGCGCACGCTGCGCAAGCTCAGCCGCCTGCTGCGCGCGCACTTCCGCCGCATCCGCACCGCCGTCATCGGCCCGGACCTGTCGCACCGCCGCCTGCTGGTCGGCCGCGTGCTCGACGCCGAACCGGTGCGCCGCGCGATCGCCGACCAGGCCCGCCGTGACGGCAGCAGCTATGCCGACGCCTGGCGCAAGGCGCATGCGATGGCGTTGGAGATCGCCGCCGACTACTCGCACCCGGTGGTGCGCTCGGCCAGCTTCGTGCTGACGCCGTTCTGGAACCGCATCTACGACGGCATCACCGTCCATCACCTGGACACGCTCAAGCGCATCGCGCCGGGCCACGTGGTGGTCTACGTGCCCTGCCACCGCAGCCACATCGACTACCTGCTGCTGAGCTACCTGCTGTACTCGCACGGCATCGTGCCGCCGCACATCGCCGCCGGCGTCAACCTCAACCTGCCGGTGATCGGCCCGATCCTGCGTCGCGGCGGCGCGTTCTTCCTGCGCCGCAGCTTCCGCGCCAACGCGCTGTACTCGGCGGTATTCAGCGAATACGTGGCGCAGCTGCTGGGCGAGGGCTTCTCGCTGGAGTACTTCATCGAGGGCGGACGCTCACGCACCGGCCGCCTGCTGGCGCCCAAGGGCGGCATGCTGGCGATGACCGTGCGCGCCTTCCTGCGCCAGCCGCGCCGGCCGGTGGTGTTCCAGCCGGTCTACATCGGCTACGAGAAGCTGATCGAGGGCAAGAGCTACCTCGACGAACTCACCGGCCAGCCCAAGCAGAAGGAAACCGTCTGGGCGCTGCTGCGCGCCGCCGCCGGCATCCTGCGCCAGCACTACGGCAAGGTGGCGGTGAGCTTCGGCGAGCCGATCCGGCTCGACGACATCCTCGCCGAGCACGCCCCGGACTGGCGCACACAGGCGATCGCACCGGAAGACAAGCCCGCCTGGCTGGCCGCGGCGGTGGACGACCTCGCCCACCGGATCCAGGTCAACATCAACCGTGCCGCCGACGTCAACCCGGTCAACCTGCTGGCGCTGGCGCTGCTGTCCACGCCCAAGCACGCGATGACCGAGAGCGACCTGCTCGCCCAGCTGGCGCTGTCGAAACGGCTGCTGGCGGCGGTGCCGTACTCCGACCGCGTCACCGTCACCGCGCTCTCGCCCGAGCAGATCGTCGCCTACGGCGAACGCATCGGCGTACTCACCCGCACCCGTCATCCGCTCGGTGACGTGCTCTCGGTCGAAGGCGAGACCGCGGTGCTGCAGGCCTACTACCGCAACAACGTCCTGCACCTGTTCACCGCGCCGGCCTGGATCGCCTGCTGCTTCCAGAACAACCGCCGCCTGAGCCGTGCCGGCGTACTGCGGCTGGGACGCGCGGTGTACCCGTTCATCCAGGGCGAACTGTTCCTGCCGTGGCGCGAGGACGAGTTCGCCGCCCGGCTGGAGGCCACGCTCGCCGTCTTCATCGAGGAGGGGCTGCTGAGCCAGACCGGCGACGGCGACGACGCCTGGCTCAGCCGCAGCCAGGGCCAGACCGACGAAGTGTTCCGCCTGCGCGCCATCGCCCACAGCCTGCAGCAGGCCTTCGAGCGCTATTACATCGCCATCGCCATCCTGGTGAAGAACGGCCCCGGCACGCTCAGCGCCGGCGAGCTGGAAAACCTCTGCCACCTCACCGCGCAGCGGCTGAGCCTGCTGTACGCGCCGGCGGCGCCGGAGTTCTTCGACCGCGCCCTGTTCCGCGGTTTCATCCAGCGCCTGCGCGAGATGCGGCTGGTGTGGACCGACGCCGAGGCCAAACTGGTCTTCGGCGACCAGCTCGACGCCTGGGCCAAGGACGCCAAGCTGATCCTCGGCCGCGAACTGCGCCACACGATCATGAAGATCTCGCCGGAGACCGCACGCGCGGCGGTGATCGACAAGGGCGAGTGAGTTTTTGTCGGAGCCGGGGTCGGCTCCTCAGGCATCCAGATCGGGAATCAGCCGGCTCTCCAGCCGCGCGATGGCATCCTTGAGCTGCAGCTTGCGCTTCTTCAGTCGCTTGATCTGCAGCTCGTCGGCGCCGGGGTCGGCCGAGAACCGGGCGATGGCCGCATCCAGGTCGCGGTGTTCGAGCTTGAGCTCGGTCAGCCTGCGCGCGATCTCGGCCGGATCTTCAGGTGGCTGCATGCGGTCCTCCCGGAACCGCCAGCTTACTCCCGGCGTCGGCGCGAGGACACCGGTAGAATGGCCGGTCGATGTCCGGGCACCCCCTACCGATGAACCCCACCCCGCTTCCCGCCGCCGCGCCTACGCCGGCCGCCGACCCGTACGAGCTGAACAAGCTCGCCAAGCGCCTGCGCCGCCAGGTCGGCCAGGCCATCGCCGACTACGGCATGATCGAGGACGGCGACAAGGTCATGGTCTGCCTGTCCGGCGGCAAGGACAGCCATACCCTGCTCGACATCCTGCGGCAGCTGCAGAAGAGGGCGCCGGTGCGCTTCGAGCTGGTCGCGGTCAACCTCGACCAGAAGCAGCCCGGCTTTCCCGAGCACGTGTTGCCGGACTACCTGCGCGCCATCGGCGTGGACTTCCACATCCTGGAGCAGGACACCTACTCGGTGGTCAAGCGCGTCCTGCCCGAAGGCAAGACCATGTGCTCGCTGTGCTCGCGGCTGCGTCGCGGCGCGCTCTACCGCTACGCCGAGCAGGAGGGCTTCACCAAGATCGCGCTCGGCCACCACCGTGACGACATGGTGGCGACGTTCTTCATGAACCTGTTCCACCACGCCAAGCTCAGCGGCATGCCACCCAAGCTGCGCAGCGACGACGGCAAGCACGTGGTGATCCGCCCGCTGGCCTACTGCAAGGAAAGCGACATCGCCGCCTACGCGCAGTGGAAGGCGTTCCCGATCATTCCCTGCAACCTGTGCGGCTCGCAGGAGAACCTGCAGCGCAAACAGATCGGCCGGATGCTGGCCGACTGGGAGAAGCAGTTCCCCGGTCGCATCGAGCAGATCGCCCGCGCGCTGACCGACGTGCGCCCCTCGCAACTGGCCGACCCGAAGCTGTTCGACTTCCTCGCCCTCGGCGCCCGCGGCGGCGCCGTGCCCGACGCCCATGCCTGGCTGGCGGGCGAGCCCCGGGCCGACGCCTGATGCCTGGCCTGGCCATTCCCGCGTCAGTGGGAATGACGCCCGAGTGATCCTGTCGCATTCCGCAGGTCACCGGCACGCTCCCGCTTCCCGATTTCCGATTTCCGACTCCCCATTTCCGGCTCTCAGATGTTCTTCCGAAACCTCACCTTCTTCCGCTTTCCTCCCTCGCTCGCCAAGGCGCTCGACGAACTCGACGCCCGCCTGGAGGATTGCCGCCTCAAGCCGGTCGGCCCGCTGGAAATGAACTCGCGCGGCTTCGTCTCGCCCTTCGGCCGCGACGAGCCGGCACTGACACACCGCGTCGGCGACTGCATCTGGCTCACCGTCGGCGGCGAGGACAAGATCCTGCCGGCGGCCGTGGTCAACGACGTGGTCGCGCGCAAGGCCGCGGAGCTGGAGGAGCGCGAAGGCCGCAAGCTCGGCGGCCGCGCCCGCAGGCGGCTCAAGGACGAGGTGCTGCACGAGCTGCTGCCCAAGGCCTTCGTGCGACCGGTGCGCACCAACGCCTACCTCGACCTGGAGCACGGCTTCATCGCGGTGGACACCTCCTCGCGCAAGCAGGCCGAGATGGTGGTCTCGGAGGTGCGCCACGCGCTCGGCTCGTTCCCGGCGCTGCCGCTCAACGCCGAGGTCGCGCCGCGCGCGGTGCTCACCGGCTGGATCGCCGGCGAGCCGCTGCCCGACGGCCTGGCGCTCGGCGACGAATGCGAGCTCAAGGACGGCCTGGACAAGGGCGCAGTGGTGCGCTGCCAGCGCCAGGAACTGTCCGCCGACGAAATCGGCAAGCACCTGGAAGCCGGCAAGCAGTGCTCGAAGCTGGCGCTGACCCTCGACGACCACGTCGGCTTCGTCCTCGGCGAGGACCTGATCGTGCGCAAGCTCAAGTTCCTCGACGGTGCGGTGGAGTCGCTGGAGAACACCGAACGCGACTCCCTCCACGCCGAGATGGACGCCCGCTTCGCCCTGATGAGCGGCGAACTCAAGCGCCTGTTCGCCACCCTCGAAACCGCGCTCAAGCTCAGTCGCGCGGAGGGGTGAGCGCGCGGCAGGGCCCGGCCGCCG
>JBEQAM010000007.1:0-1401 GCA_041640375.1 Rehaibacterium sp.
CCGCCGCCTCGACCGCCTGCCCCGCCAGCACCGCGCCCCAGGCGGCGGCGATGCCGATCGCCGGTGCGCCGCGCACGACCAGGTCACGGATCGCCTGCGCCACGGCGTCGCTGTCGGCGCAGTCGAGGTATTCGACGGCAAAGGGCAGCTTGCGCTGGTCGAGCAGCGAAAGGCGGTCGCCCAGCCAGCGGATCGGGCGGACGCGGTCGTAGCGGTCGAAGTCGAGCATGGCAGGGGGGCGGGGCCTGGGGGCGTGCAGCTTAAACCACCCGGGCCCCACGAGAGCGCATCGCAGACGCGTCGCCCGACGGAATATCGCGCCGGCACGCTGCTATGCTGCCGGCATGGCCGGCCGCACACCCCGCGCTCCGACGGCGAAGCACCGCCAGGCACGACGCGGCACCGAGCCGCGCGTCACGCCCAAGTCCGCGGCAACCACCACGCCCCCGATGTCGCTGGGACGCGACATCGCGATCGACAGCCTGCTCCATGCGGCAGCGGTCAGGGCCGGCGCTGGCGCCGCCCTGAAGGTGGTGCTCGACAGCCTGCCGTTGCTCAAGCCGTTCATCCCGGCGCGCCTGCGCCGCGCCGCGGGCGTCTGGTCCGAGGAGCGGATTCAGCGCCACCTGGTCCGCGCCGTCTATGCGCGGCACGGCCTGAAGCCGGCGCGCTGGGAGATCGACGGCGTGCTGGCGGTCGCGCAGTCCCAGGGCGTGCTCACCCCGCTGGCCAGCCGCGCCGGTGTGCAGGCACTGCTGTCGGCCTGGATCCCACGCGCTCTCGCCGATTCCGTGTTGCGCTACACCCCGCTCGATCCGCTGGTGACCGCCACCGCCCGCGCAGTCGCCGCCACCTGGGCGGCCGGCCGCTACGCCGATGGCGTCTGCAAGCTGCGCCGCGCCGGCGCCGACTGGCTGCCGGCGCCGGTGGCCGGGATGCTCATGCTGACCCCGGCGAAGCTGCGCGACTGGAGCGCCGAAGCGCTGGCGCTCGCCCTGCCGCCGCTCAAACTCGTCGCCGGGTGGGCACAGCAGACGCAGCGGGCGGAGAGGACGCAAGGCGGGCGCTGAGTCAGTACACCGCAAACTCGGCCCGGCAGCCGTCGGCCACCCAGATGGCACGCCGGTCCCAGCCCCAGGTGCGCCCCGGAATGCAGGCCGCGCGCGAATATTGCTCGACCAGCCGCACGCCACCGCGACCGATTGGTGCCTCGCACCACTGGGTACGCCCGCGATGGGATTCGCAGGTGACGAAGACCGGATGGATGCCGATCGCGCCGTCACGGCCACGGCCGCGACCATGCCCGCGACCGGGATGGCCACCGTAGGCCGCGAACTCGGCCCGGCAACCACCGGTCACCCAGATGCCACGCCGGTCCCAGCCCCAGGTGCGCCCCTCGAT
>JBEQAM010000007.1:1411-17358 GCA_041640375.1 Rehaibacterium sp.
CAGGCCGCACGCGAGTACTGGCGCAGCAGCCGCACGCCTCCACGGGTGTCGGCCGGACACCAGGCATCGCGCCCGCGATGCGACTCGCACAGCACGATTTCGCCGCCCCGCCCGCGTCCATAGCCGTGCTCCGCCTGTGCGGCCGCCGGCAGCAGGCCTGCACCAAGACCGAGCGCAAGACCGCCGAGCAGTCCCATCCGCCGGATTCGAAAGTCGAACATCGCCGGCTCACCTCGCATGCCGCGGCTCATGCCGCGCCACGACGCTAGGCGAGTCCGGATGAATGCGCGGCCAACCCGGCCGGCCGTCGCAACCGATGTTCAGTCGCCGGTTAGTGCGGCCATCGACGCGCGCAGGCTGCGCTCGAACGCCTCGGCCGACATCGGCCGCCCGAACCACCAGCCCTGCACTTCGTCGCAACCGAGCTCCTGGGCGAAACGCGCATGCTCGGCGTCCTCGATGCCTTCGGCCGTCAGCGCCAGCCCGAGTTCGCCGGCGACCGCCGCGATGGCGCGGGCGATCGCGTGCGCGTGCTCGCCGCCACCCTCCTCGCCGCTGATGAAGGCGCGGTCGATCTTGATCCGATCGACCGGCATCCGCTGCAATCGCGCCAGCGAGGAGTAGCCGGTGCCGAAATCATCGATGGCGATGTGCACGCCGCCGTCCCGCAGCGCCTTGAGCTGGGCGAGGATCTGCGACTGCTCCTCCTGGTGCGCCAGCACGCTCTCGGTGACCTCCAGCTCCAGCAACGCCGGCGGCAGGCCGAAGCGCTCCAGCAGGGCGAACACCTGCCGGTCGAAGCCGCCGCGCTCGAGCTGCCGCACCGACACGTTCACCGCAAAGCGCAGCGAGGGCAGGCCCGCCTCCCGCCAGCGGGCCGCCTGAGCGACGGCATGTTCGAGCACCCAGGCGCCGATCGGCACGATCAGACCGCTGGACTCGGCCACCGGAATGAACTCGGCGGGCGAAACCTCACCGATCATCTCGCTGCGCCAGCGCAGCAGGACCTCGGCCGCGACCAT
The DNA here is from genome assembly GCA_041640375.1 of Rehaibacterium sp. Taxonomy (GTDB): domain Bacteria; phylum Pseudomonadota; class Gammaproteobacteria; order Xanthomonadales; family Xanthomonadaceae; genus Rehaibacterium. The sequence goes on from JBEQAM010000007.1 coordinate 2,434, forward strand.
CCGCCGCTCGGCCAGACCGATCACCGGTTGGAAATGCAGCGTGAACTCGCCCCGCTGCAGTGCCGTGCGCAAGGCGTTGTCGTAGGCCAGTCGCTCGGCAGCGGCGCGGGTAAGCTCTCGCGAATAGAAACGGAAGGTGTTGCGACCGGCCGCCTTGGCCGCGTACATCGCTGTGTCGGCATTGCGCAGCAGGGTTTCGGCGTCCTCGCCGTCACCCGGATACAGGCTGATGCCGATGCTCGGCGTCAGGTACAGGCTGTGCTCGCCGGCCACGAAAGGCTCGTTGAACGCCTCCATCACCTTCCCGGCGACGCGCTCGGCGCCACCGGGATCCTTCAGCGACTCCAGCGCGATCACGAACTCGTCGCCGCCGATCCGCGCCACCACGTCGCTCTCGCGGATCAGCGCGCGCAGCCGTGCAGCAACCGCCTGCAAAAGACGGTCGCCCACGCTGTGACCGAGCGAATCGTTGATGTTCTTGAAGCCGTCCAGATCCAGGAACAGGATCGCGACGCCGCTGCGCATGAAGCGCGCCCGCGACAGCACCCGCTGCAGATCCTTGGTCAGCAGTGCGCGGTTGGGCAGGCCGGTCAGCGCGTCGTGGTGGGCCAGGTGGTCGAGGTGCTCGCGGGCGAGCACCAGCTCGGCGATGTTGAGGTAGCCGAGGATGAAGTTGACCGTCCGCCCCCGCTCGTCGCGCGCGGCGGTGACCGTGCGCCACACCGGGTAACGCGAACCGTCGACGTGGGTCAGCCAGCCCTCGCTCCGGTGCCCTTCCGGCGGCAGCCGGTCGTCGGCCGAGCCGCTGCGTAGCAGTTCCGGGTCGAGCAGATGCCAAGCTTGCCCCACCAGCTCGGACTCGCTGCGGCCAAGCATTTCCTCCAGCATCGGATTGACCTGCACGATGATGCCCGCAGCGTCGGTGACCGCGAGCCCTTCGGCCGAGCTCGCGAAAACCTCCGCCGCCAGGCGTTCGCGCTCGTTCCTGCGGTAGATGTCGGTGACGTCGCGCGCCGCCATCAGCACGCCGCGCACGCCCCCGTCGGGAGTGCGCAGCGCCAGCTTGTGGATGTGGACCAGACACATCTCCCCGGTGATGCCATGCCGGTGCCAGTGCATCGCGGTGACGACCGAGTCCGAGGCGATCGCGCGGCGATCGTCCTCCTCGAAGCGGGCGGCGACCTCCGGCGGAAAAATCTCGCCGGTATGGTGTCCCACGATGTCCTCGCGCTTCATGCCGACGAAATCGGCGAAGATCGGATTGCACTCCAGATAGACGCCGTCGGCGTCCTTGATGGCCACCGGGTCGGGCAGGCTTTCCACCACGACCCGCAACAGCGCGCGCTCCTCCTCGATCCGTCGCTCGGCGGCGCGGTGCTCGGCATCGGCGCGCAGCCAGACGATCATGCCGGCACAGGCGGCGAAGACCGCCTTGAGCCGCGGAAGCATCCGCTCACTGTAGCCACCCTCGCGGTTGACCAGCGCCAGCAGCCCGATCACCTCGTCCCCACGCTTGAGCGGCACGCCGAGAAAGTTGCGCAACGGAAAATGTCCCGCCGGCAGGGTGCCGCCCCAGCTCGGATGGCCGAGCGGGTCGTTGGCGATCAGCGGTTCGCCACTGACGACCGGATGACCGAGCAGGCTGCCCAGGTTGCGGATCTCCAGACCGCCGCCGAGGTACTGCCGGTACAGCGCGGTCGAGGCCGCATCCCACGGCTCCGCGGTCAATGCCAGCGCGCGCAGGAGAACGCCGCCCTGTCCGTCGCGGACCACCTCGGCCAACAGCGCGTGCTCGCTCTCGGTGAGTGCGGCCAGTTCCCGCACCATCTCCTCGGCGCGTCGGCGCGGCTCACCCTGGCTCATGAACTTCGACAGCACGCGCACGGCGGCGTTGTCGATGCGCGCCATCTCCTGCTCGCCGAGCACGGCGGCATGCAGCCCGGCGGCCAGGCCGGCGATCCGTCCGAAGTCGGCCAGTGTCCGCAGCTCGTACTCGGCCGGCTCGCGCACACGATCGAAGTACACCGACAGCGCACCGCGCACACAGCCCGCCGCATCGATCATCGGCTCGGACCAGCAGGCGCGCAGCCCCAGCTCGTCCGCCAGTGGGAGCAGTGGCGCCCAGTGCGGATCGGCGGCCACGTCGGGCGTCAGCACGCGCCGTCCCAGCGCCACGGCGCGCGGACACGTCCCCAGGGACGGGTCGGGCCGCTGCCCGGCGACTGCCTGCAGCCACGCGCGCGGCAACCGTCCGCCGCAGGCCACGTCCAGGCGGTCCGTCTCCGGATCGAGCACGAGCACCAGACACATCGCGCCCTCGATGGCGCACTCGACCCGCGACGCCAGCAGGGCCGCCAGATGAGGGAAGGAGACGATGTCCGATGTCGACGCTGGCGCCGCGGCCTCGCCGGGCGCCGGGGGGGATGCCGTCGTGGTCGGACGAGTGGTCACGCGCGGGGCCAAGCTCCGTTGCCATCGGCGTCCCGCGTCTGTCTGGCGAGACGTCGGCAAGTCTGACTCAAAGCCGCGGCACTGCCAAGCCGGGCGGTGGCGCGCCCCGCGAGGCGGACCGCGACCGGCGCTCAGGCGCGCTCGAACGGGAAGGCCAGCACGTCGGCGATCCGCTCGCAGCCCAGCATGGCCATCAGCAGGCGGTCCACGCCCAGGGCGACGCCCGCGCAGGACGGCAGGCCGGCGTCCAGCGCGGCCAGCAGCCGCTCATCCACCGGCGGCCGGACCTGGCCGCGATGGTGGCGCACCAGCAGATCCCGGCCGAACCGCTCGCGCTGCTCGGCGGCGTCGCACAGCTCGTGGTAACCGTTGGCCAGCTCCAACGGCCCCAGGTACAGCTCGAAGCGCTCGGCCACCGGCGGCTCATCCGGCCGGATCCGCGCCAGCGCGCACTGTGAGGCCGGATAGTCGTACAGCAGCAGGATGCGGTTGTCGGGCAGCACCGGCTGGACGAGGTGGGTCATCAGCAGGTCGAGCAGATCGTCGCGGGTCAACCCCTGCGGATCGATGCCGAACACCGCCAGCGGCGCATACAGCTCGGCTTCGCTGGCGGTGTGCGGGTCGAGCCCGAAACGGTCGCGGTAGAACTCGCCGAAGCTCACCCGGCGCACGGTCGTGCGCTTGCCGACCAGCGCCATCGCCGCCTGCACCAGATCGGCGCACTCCTCCATCAGGCGATAGTGGTCCCAGCCCTCGCGGTACCACTCGAGCATGGTGAACTCGGGGTTGTGGCGCTTGCCGGCCTCGCCGTTGCGGAACACCCGCCCCAGTTCGTAGCAGTCGCCGACGCCGGCGGCGAGCAGCCGCTTGAGCGCGTGTTCCGGCGAGGTGCGCAGCCAGCGCCGACGCTGCCCGGCCGCGGCCGGCCCCTCGAACTCCAGGCTCAAGCTCTGGATGTTCGGATCGGTATTGCCGGCCTCGGAGAGGATCGGCGTCTCGACCTCGAGCACGCCGCGCTCGGCGAAGAAGCGGCGGATCAGTGCGTACAGCCCGGCGCGCAGCTTGAGCGCCTTGAGCGGGGCGGCGGGTTGCCAGGCGGTTTCGGAATTCGGAGTCATCGTCGAAATCTGCGGCCGAAGCCGCTCCAACATACCCTGCGGCGCACCGGCTTGGTCATTTCCCGTGCTCGGCCAGGAAAGCCAACAGCCGCGCCTCGTCCCAGACTTCGATACCCAGCTCGCGTGCCCTGGCGAGCTTGGAGCCGGCCGCCTCACCGGCGACCACGAAGCTGGTCTTCTTCGAGACGCTGCCGGCCGTCTTGGCGCCGAGCGCCTCCAGCCTGGCCCCGGCCTCGTCGCGGGTCAGCGACGAGAGCGCGCCGGTCAGCACCACGGTCTTGCCCGTCAGCGGACCGGTGCGGGCATCGGTCGGGGCCCGCGCGCGCAGCGCCTGCATCTGCGCCTCGGTCGCCCGCAGGCGCGGACCCCAATGCGGATCGTCGAGCAGGGCCAGCAGCGCGGCGGCGGGTGCAGCCGGCACGCCGAGCGCGATCAGACCGTGTTCGCCCAGCGAGCGCAGTGCAGTCAGGTCGGCGCAGCGTGCACCGATCCGTTCGATGGACGTGTCGCCGAGGCCGGCCAGCGGCGCGCCGAGTGCCTTGGCCGCGGAAAGCAGATGCGCCAGGTCGAGCCGGCCGGTCAGCATCGACGAAGGCGCGCCGCTGCCCTGCGCGCTGACGCCCGCCTTGAGCAGGGCATCGATCACCTGCTGGTTGTGCGGCTCGGCGAAGAAGGCGGCGATCGACTGCGCCACCTTCGGGCCGACATCGGGCACCGCCAGCAAGAGCAGGGCATCGGCACGCCGAATCTCGTCCAGCGAGCCGAACGCGCGCGCCAACGCCTTGGCGGTCTCCTCGCCGATCTGCAGGATACCGAGCGCGAACAGCAGCCGCTCCAGGCCGGCGCCGCGGCTGCGGTCGATGGCCTCGACCAGGTTCTCGGCCCATTTGGTGGCGATCTTGCCGGACTTCACCGTTTCCGGCACGGTGCCGTCGCGCTCGTCGGCGCGTCGCTTCATCTCGAGAAAGTCCTGGAGCGTGAGCCGGTAGAGGTCGGCGACGGTCTGGACATAGCCGAGATCGACCAGATCCTCGATGATGCGCTCACCCAGCCCCTCGATGTCCATCGCGCGGCGCGAGGCGAAGTGGATCAACGCCTGCTTGCGCTGCGCCGGGCAGTACAGTCCACCGCTGCAACGCGCCACGGCCTCGCCGGCCTCGCGAACGATGGCCGAGCCGCAGGCCGGGCATTGCGCCGGCATCGTGTAGGGCGGATGCAAGGGCTGGCCATGCGCATCGCGCGGGCGGCGCTCCTCCACCACACGCACCACCTCGGGAATCACGTCACCGGCGCGGCGCACGATCACGCTGTCGCCGACACGCACGTCCAGCCGGGCGATCTGGTCGGCGTTGTGCAGGGTGGCGTTGGTGACGGTGACGCCGGCCACCTGCACGGGCTTCAGGCGCGCCACCGGCGTGATCGCGCCGGTCCGGCCGACCTGCACGTCGATGCCCTCGACGACGGTCAGCTCTTCCTGCGCCGGATACTTGTGCGCGATCGCCCAGCGCGGCGCGCGGGCCACGAAACCCATCGCCCGCTGCTGGTCGTAGCGATCGAGCTTGTAGACCACGCCGTCGATGTCGTAGGCCAGCGCATCGCGCCGCGCGCCGATGCGGGCGTAGTAGGCCAGCAGCCCATCCAGCCCGCGCGTCACCTCGGCCTCCGGGCACACCGGCAGCCCCAGCGCACGCAGCTTCGCCAGCGTTTCGGAGTGGCGCGCCGGCAGCTCCCAGCCCTGCACGACGCCCAATCCGTAGGCGAAGAAACTCAGCGGACGGCGTGCGGTCACGCGTGGATCGAGCTGGCGCAGCGAGCCGGCCGCGCCGTTGCGCGGATTGGCGAGCGGTTTCTCGCCCCGCGCCAGTGCCTGCGCATTGAAGCGCTCGAAAGCGGCCTTGGGCATGTAGACCTCGCCACGCACCTCCAGCACCGCCGGCGCCTCGCCGCGCAGGACCAGCGGGATGGCGCGCACGGTGCGCAGGTTGGCGGTGACATCCTCGCCGGTGAGGCCGTCGCCCCGCGTGGCGCCACGCACCAGCCGGCCATCTTCATAGCGCAGGCTGATCGCCAACCCGTCGATCTTCGGCTCGGCCGAGAACTCGGGATCGGCGTCGCCAGTTTCATCGGCGATGCGGCGCACGAAGTCGCGCACCTCGTCCTCGGCGAAAGCGTTGCCGAGTGACAGCATCGGCACCTCGTGCACGACTTCGGCGAACTCGCGCGCCGGTCGGTCGCCAACACGCCGGGTGGGCGAGTCCGGGATCAGCAGTTCAGGGTGCGCCGTCTCCAGCGCCTGTAGCTCGCGCATCAGGCGGTCGTACTCGGCATCTGGAATGCTCGGATCGTCGAGCACGAAATAACGGTAGTTGGCGTCCTCGATCAGACGCCGCAGTTCGGCGACGCGGGCGGCGGCGGATGTGCTGCTCATTGCGCGGGTCGGTGCCTGTAAATTCCAGCCGGCGTGTGGCGGATCGCATCGGGGAGCTTCCAACGGCAATCCGGGAGGCGGGAGGCGAGTCGACAGGCGCGAGAAACGGGAGAAAGCGTCGGCTCGCCGAAGCGTCGCTCTTCTCTCACTCCTCGCTCCTTTCCACTCGTTTCCCGCTTTCCGGGTTGCGGCTGATGCCGCCCCTGGCAGACGGATCCCATCACCAGCGGGGCGGCTGCTGGAGTTTCTCCTGCTTGCGGTCGTAGGCGCGCAATTCGTCGCGGATGTGGGCGATGCGCTGGCGGCCGAGCGCGTTGCGCTCCTCGTCCAGCACCACCGCGTCCAGCAGCTCGGCCATGCGCTGCGCGGTCGGCAGCATCATGTCCCAGGCATCGAGCGCCGGCATGGGGCCCGGCAGGGTCATGAAGAAGGTGATGCCAGGGGTCTGCAGCGACTGGATCTGCGCCATGTCGAAACTGCCCGGCTGCAGGATGTTGGCGACCGAGAACACCGGCCCGGCCTCGGGATGGCCATCGAGCAGGCGGTGGAAGATGTTCATGTGGCCGTAGATCAGGCCGGCGCGCTCGGCGGCGACCACCAGGTCCGGACCGTGCAGCAAATGGCCGGCACGGGCGGCGATGTAGAGGGTGACGATGCGGTCGTAGGCGGTCTGCGCTCTGGCGCCCAGCCCGGACTGCCCGCCGCCCGCGGCCGTGCGTGGCGCGCCGTCGGTGAGGCTGCGGTCGATCAATTCGAGCTCGTCCTGCACGTCACGCGGGTCGTCCTGGCCCTGGCCGTGCTCGGCGGCCTCGGCCTCGATGATCTCCCTGAGCGTCGGCTCCACGCGCATGCCGGTACGCCTGGGCGAGGCCGCGGCACTGCGGCGCCCCTGATCGGGCTTCTTCGGCCGGCCGAGGAAGTAGATCGCGGCGATCAGCACCAGGCCGGCGATCAGCAGGATGATGCGAAGCTGGGTGGCGTCCACGGGTGTGCTCCCTCTCTTCCGGTCAGGCGGCGCCGGCCAGGCGCGAGGCTTCGGCCAGGTCGACCGAGACCAGGCGCGAGACGCCCGGTTCGCGCATGGTCACGCCGCACAGTTGGTGTGCGGCCTCCATCGTCGCCTTGTTGTGACTGACGAACAGGAACTGCACCTTCTCGCTCATCTCGCTCACCATCGCGCAGAAGCGGCCGACGTTGGCCTCGTCGAGCGGCGCGTCGACCTCGTCGAGCAGGCAGAACGGCGCCGGGTTGAGACGGAAGATGGCGAACACCAGCGCCACCGCGGTCAGTGCCTTCTCGCCACCGGACAGCAGCGAGATGTTCGACGGCCGCTTGCCGGGCGGACGGGCCATGATCGCCACGCCGGTATCGAGCAGATCTTCGCCGGTGAGTTCCAGATAGGCGTGGCCACCGCCGAACAGGCGCGGAAACAGCTCCTGCACGCCGGCGTTGACACGGTCGAAAGTGTCCTTGAAACGGCCGCGGGTCTCGCGGTCGATCTTGCGGATGGCGTCCTCGAGGGTTTCCAGCGCCGAGCTCAGATCGGCATGCTGGGAGTCGAGGTAGGCCTTGCGCTGCGACTGCTCGCCGTATTCCTGGATGGCGGCGAGGTTGACCGGCTCCAGGCGGCGGATCTTGGCTTCCAGGTCGGCCAGCGCCTTCTGCCAAACGTCGAAATCGGCCTCCGGCGGCAGTGTCGAAAGCACGGCATCGAGCGTCATGCCGGCGGCGGCGATGCCCTCCGCCAGCTGCTGCGCCTTCAACACCAGCGCCTGCTCCTCCAGCCGCTTGCGCGAGATCGTCTCGCGTTGCGCCAGCGCCTGCTGGTCGCGCTGCTGGCGGGTCTGTTCGTAGCGGCGCATCTCGTCCTCGATACCATCGACCGCCGAGCGTGCGGCGGCGAGGTCGCGCTCGACCACCACGCGCTGGTCGAGATAGGTCTGCCGTTCGGCTTCCAGTTGCCGGATCGGCGCGTCGCCCTCGGCCAGCTGCGCGGCCAGTTCGCTGCGACGGCTTTCCAGTTGGGTGCGCTGGGTACCCATGCGTGCCAGCGCCTGGGTCAGCGACACCACCCGGGTCCGCTGGGACTCCAGCGCCAGGGCCAGCTGATGCGCGGTCTCACGCACCTCGCGGGCCGCGTTGCGGGCGGCGTCACGACGCTCGATCAGCAGGCGGCGTTCGCTCTCCAGGGCGACGCGCTGCGATTCGAGCTCGCCCATGGCCGACAGCGCCCGCTCCAGACCGCCGCGCGCCTCGCTGGCGCGCGTCTGCGACTCCTGCAGCGTCTGCGCGAGCTGGGCGAGCTCCTGCTCGATGCGGGTGAGACGGTCCTGCGCCGACTCCAGCCGGCCCTGCTGGCTCTGGATCTGGCCGGCCAGTTCGGACACGCCGCGATGCGCCAGATACAGGCTGCGCTGGGCGTCCTCGCGCTGCTGTTCGGCTTCCAGGATGCGGTCGCGCAGCCGCGCCAGCTGCTCGCTGAGTTCGTGCTCGCGCCGCGCCAGCGTGTCGATCTCCTCGCGCAGCGCGTGGATCTCGCGCTCGCGCGCCAGCGCGCCGTGCTGCGCCTCGCCGGAGCGCGCCACGCGCACCCAGCCCGGGCCGAGCCATTCGCCGGCGCGGGTGACGATCGCCTGGCCGTCGGCCAGGGCAGGCAGGCGCGCCTTGGCCGCCGCCAGATCCTCGGCGACCAGGATGTTCTTCAACAGACGCCGGATCGCAGCCGGGCCGTGCAATCGCGCCGCCAGCGAATCGGGCGCCACCTCGACCGGGGCGGCATCGGCCGCCACCAGCGCGATGCGTCCGTTGGCGAACTGCGCCAGCGACTCGAACAGCCGCTCGGGCGCGTCGACCGCCACGCCTTCGAGCAGGGCGCCGAGCACGGTCTCGACGGCGGTTTCCCAGCCGGCCTCGACCGCCAGCGTCTCGCCGAGCCGGGCGGCGCCTTCCAGTCCGTGCTGGCGCAGCCATTCCAGTGCGGCGCCCTTCTCCTGCCCGAGCGCGGCGTGCTGCAGGGCCTCCAGCGAGCCGAGCCGGCCGCGCGCGGCCTGACCCTGTTTACGGGCCTCGGCCAGCTCGGCCTGCGCCTGCCGCTGCTGCTCCTGCAGCGCGGCGACCGCCTGCTTGCGCTGTTCGAGCTGTTCGCCGAGCGCATCCAGGCCGGCCTTCTGCTCCTCGTGCCGCAGGCGCATCTCCTCCAGTGCCTGGCCGAGCGCGGTGACATCCAGGCTGCCGCGCTCGCTGGCCAGCGCGTCGCGGCGCCGACTGGCTTCCAGCGCCTGCCGTTCCAGGTATTCGATCCTGGTGCGCTCGACTTCGGCCGCGCGCGAGGCTTCCGCATGCGCCTTGGCATAGGCGTCCCAGCGCTGCTGCCAGTCGGCCAGCGCGCTTTCACTCGCACGCAGTGCGCCCTGGCGTTCGCTGTCCTCGGACTGCAGCGCCTCCAGCCGCGGCTCGGCCTCGGCGATGGCGCAGCGCAGGTCCTCGAGCTGGCGCTCGTCGGCCTCGATGTGTTCGCCGAGCTCCGCCCAGGCGGCATCGGTCTCGATGCGGGCGCGCTCCAGCCGCTGGTACAGCTCGCGCTGGTGCTGGATCTGCTGCTCGACGCGGGCGATGTCGCCGCCGATGCGGTACACCTCGGCCTGCACCTGCGCCAGCCGCTCGCTGGCCTCGCCGTGCTGGGCGCGGCAGGCCTCGATCTGCGCCTCGGCATGGCGCTGCTCGGCGATCAGCTGCTCCAGGCGGGTCTCGTCCTGCACCAGCGTTTCGCGCAGCGCAGCCAACTGGCCGTCGAGCCGGCGGTATTCGAGCGCCTTGAGCTGTGCGTCCTTCTCGCGCTGCTCGGCCTTGTACTGCTGATACAGCTCGGCGGCGCGCGCCTGGCGCTTGAGGTGTTCGAGCTGCTTGTCGATCTCCTCGCGCAGGTCGTTGAGGCGGTCGAGGTTCTCGCGGGTGTGGCGGATGCGGGTTTCGGTTTCCTTGCGGCGCTCCTTGTACTTGGAGATGCCGGCGGCCTCCTCCAGGTACACGCGCAGGTCCTCGGGCCGGGCCTCGATGATCTGCGAGATCATGCCCTGCTCGATGATCGAGTAGCTGCGTGGGCCCAGACCGGTGCCGAGGAACAGGTCGGTGATGTCGCGTCGCCGGCAGCGAGCGTTGTTGAGGAAGTAGCTGCTCTGGCCATCGCGGCTGACCACGCGCTTGACCGAGATCTCGTTGAAGCGCGCGTATTCGCCGCCGACCGCGCCGTCGCTGTTGTCGAAGATCAGCTCGACCATGGCCTGGCTCACCGGCTTGCGCGCGGACGAGCCGGAGAAGATCACGTCGGTCAGGCTGTCGCCGCGCAGACGGCTGGCCGAGCTCTCGCCCATCACCCAGCGCACGGCGTCGATGATGTTCGACTTGCCGCAACCGTTCGGACCGACGATGCCGGTCATGTTGGTCGGCAGGTGCAGGGTCGTGGGATCGACGAAGGATTTGAAGCCCGAGAGCTTGATGGTTGAGAGACGCATGGGTCCGGAGCATACGCCGCGGCGGCGGGAAAGATGAGGCCCTCCGTGGAGCCGTCCGGGGACGATTCCGCCGCGTCAATCGATGGGAAACGCGAATCGGGGGCCGCACCCCTCGGCCAAGTGCCTGATTCCCCTGGCCAAGCCTCGGGCTGCCCCGCGCTCGCAGCCGGCCGGCAGTATAGCCGGAACCATCCCCGCCGGTTCAGCCGCCGGCAGCCTCGTCCGGCGTCTGCGCGCGGATGCTCAGCGCGTGGATATCGGTCCGCATCAGCTCGCCGACCGCCTCGTAGACCTTGCGGTGCCGGGCCAGCGGCCCCAGGCCGGCAAAGGCCGCGCTGACCACATGCACGGCGAAGTGTCCGCGCCCGTCGCGGGCGCCCTCGTGGCCGAGGTGCTTGTGGCTCTCGTCGATGACCTCCAGCGCGACCGGGGCCAGCGCGGCATCGATCGCGGTGCGGATCAGCGCGACCCGGCGTTCACCCACGTTCATGGCAGCACCTTGCGGAACGGCCGCACATCGACCCGCTCGTAGACGCCGGCGGCCACGTAGGGGTCGGCCTCGGCCCAGGCGCGGGCAGCTTCCAGCGAGGGGAACTCGGCGACGATCAGGCTGCCGCTGAAACCGGCCGGGCCGGGGTCTTCGGCATCGATGGTCGGGCACGGCCCGGCCAGCAGCAGCCGGCCCAGCGCCGCCAGGGCCTCCAGCCGCGCCAGATGCGCCGGACGCGCGGCTTGGCGGGCCGGGAGCGAACCGGGGCGGTCATGACCGAGGATCAGATACCACATGGGTGCGCTTGCCTTCGTGTCGAAGGGCGGCATGATACTGCGATGAGCGAACGCTTCCGCGTCCACCCCGTCGACCCCCAGCCCCGCCTGATCGAACGCGCCGCCGACCTGCTGCGCCGCGGCGCCCTGGGCCTGTGCCCCACCGATGCCGGTTATTCGCTGGTCTGGATGATGGAGGCGCGCGATGCCGAGGATCGAGTGCTGCGGATGCGCGCGCTGGACACGAAGCACCCGTTCACCTTACTCTGTGGTGCATTGAGCGAGGTCGGCCGTCTGGGCCGGCTCGACGACCGGGCCTTCCGACTGCTCCGGTCGCTGACCCCCGGTCCCTGCACTTTCATCCTGCCGGCCGCCTCCGAGCTTCCCCGCCGTCTCAAGCAGAGCAAGCGCCGCGCCATCGGCATCCGGCTGCCGGACCACCCCGTCGCGCAGGCCCTCCTCGCCGCGGTCCGCGAACCGCTGCTGTCGACCACGCTGCTGCTGCCCGACGACGAGGAACTGGCCAGCCACGAGGCCGAAGCCGTGGCGGAACGGACCGAACGACTGGTCGATTTCATGCTCGACGCCGAGGACTGCGCGCCCGGCCCCACCAGCGTGATCGACTGCACCGGAGACGAACCGGAACTGGTGCGCCAGGGCTTTCGCCCATTGGCGCTTTGATCGGACAGCCAAGCTTGCGCAGCCAGACCAGGCTTTGCGATGGGCATGAGCGGATGAGCATGCAACCGGCGCAGCACGCCAACCCCAGCACGACCGCCGACGCGGCGCCCGGCAACGGCGCATCGCCCCCGCACCACCCGCAGCAGCAGGAAATGCCGCTGGCGGTGGTCAAGGGGCAGCCGGTGGTGGAGATCCCGCAGGACCTGTACATCCCGCCGGACGCGCTGGAAGTGATCCTGGAGGCCTTCGAGGGGCCGCTGGACCTGCTGCTGTACCTGATCCGCCGGCAGAATCTGGACATTCTCGACATCCCGGTCGCCGAGATCACCCGGCAGTACATGGGCTACATCGAAGTCATGCGGGAAATGCGCTTCGAGCTGGCGGCCGAGTACCTGCTGATGGCCGCCATCCTCGCCGAGATCAAGTCGCGGATGCTGCTGCCGCGCCCGCCCAGCGAGGAAAGCCACGAGGAGGACCCGCGCGCCGAGCTGGTACGCAGGCTGCAGGAGTACGAGCGGTTCAAGAAGGCCGCCGAGGACATCGACGGCCTGCCACGGCTGGAGCGCGACACCATGCCGGTGAGCGCGCACGTGGCCGACCGCAGCGTGGTGCGGCTGCCGCCGCCGGTGGACCTGCGCGAGATGCTGCTGGCGCTGCGCGACGTGCTCAAGCGTGCCGAGCTGTTCAGCCGTCACGCGATCCGTCGCGAGGCGCTGAGCGTGCGCCAGCGCATGGGCGAGCTGCTCGCGCGCCTGCAGGACGGCCAGTTCCACCCCTTCCACACGCTGTTCGCGGTCGAGGAAGGCCGGCTCGGCGTGGTGGTCACCTTTCTGGCCATCCTCGAACTGGCCAAGGAGCAATTGCTGGAAATCGTGCAGGAGCGACCGCTGGCGCAGATCTACATCAAGTCACTGGCCGCCGACGGCAACGAGTGAACCCGGAGCATGGAACAGGATCTGATCAAGCGCATCGTCGAGGCCGCCCTGCTGGCGGCCAACCAGCCGCTGAGCCTCGCCCAGCTCAACGCGCTGTTTCCCGAGGAGCAGCCGCCGGCGCCCGGCAGCCTGGAGCTGGCCCTGGAAAGCCTGCGCGAGGACTGCGCCGGCCGCGGCATCGAACTGGTCGAGGTCGCCTCCGGCTTCCGTTTCCAGGTCCGGCAGGATGTCTACCCGTGGGTGGCACGCCTGTGGACCGAGCGCCAGACCCGCTACGGCCGCGCCGTGTTGGAGACGCTGGCGCTGATCGCCTACCGGCAGCCGATCACCCGCGGCGAGATCGAACAGATCCGCGGCGTGGCGGTGTCGAGCAACATCATCAAGCAATTGGAGGAACGCGAGTGGATTCGCGTGGTGGGCCACCGCGACGTGCCCGGCAAGCCGGCGCTGTTCGGCACCACCAAGGCCTTCCTCGACTACTTCGGCCTCAGGAGCCTGGATCAGCTCCCGCCGCTGACCGAACTGCAGGAGATCCCTGACCTGGAGCCGGAGCTGCCGTTCGATGGCGCCCCGGTACCCGCCGCCGCGGCCATGCCGGAGACCTCTGCCAACGACGACGCCGCGTCCGAGACGCCACCGGCGCCCGAGGAACCCACCGCACACGCCGCTTTCCGAACCGCCGCGGACTCACCCGCGGACAGCCCCACCGACGCCGTCGAGACGACGACCGTCCCTTCCCACCCCGATACGGCCGAGCCCGTCGCCGAAGACGCCGCCACGCCGGAGCCCGAAAAGCAATGAGTGAAACCCAACGCCGCGTTCTCTCACTGAAGCGCGAACGCACCGAAGACAGCGACAGCCGTCGCATCGAGGAGCGCCTGCACAAGGTGCTCGCCCAGGCCGGCCTCGGCTCACGCCGCGCGCTCGAGGAGCGCATCGCCGCCGGTCTGGTCAAGGTCAACAACGAGGTCGCCAAGGTCGGCCAGAGCGTCCGCGGCGGCGACCGCATCGAGATCGACGGCAAGACCTTCGTCGCCACCGCCCTGACCGAGCCGGCACGCGTGCTGGTCTACCACAAGCCCGAGGGCGAGGTGACCACCCGCGAGGATCCGGAAGGCCGCCCGACCGTGTTCGACCACCTGCCGCGCCTGAAGGGCGCGCGCTGGATCGCCGTCGGCCGCCTGGACATCAACACCACGGGCCTGCTGCTGCTCACCACCGACGGCGAGCTGGCCAACGCGCTGATGCATCCTTCGCACGAGGTCGAGCGCGAGTACGTCTGCCGCATCCATGGCGAAGTCGGCCAGGACGTGATCGACCGGCTGGCACGCGGCGTCGAGCTGGAGGACGGCCCGGCCAGGTTCGAGCAGATCGAGCCGATCGGCGCCTCCGACAGCCATGCCTGGTTCCGGGTCGTCGTCAAGGAAGGCCGCAACCGCGAAGTGCGCCGGATGTGGGAATCGCAGGGCTTCCAGGTCAGCCGTCTCAAGCGCGTGCGCTACGGTACCGTCACCCTGCCGCGCCTGCTCAAGCGCGGCCAGAGCGAAGAGCTGCCGGCCGAACGTGTGGCCCAGCTCAAGCGCGCCCTCGGCCTGGAGGACAACGCCGGCAGCCTGACCCTGCAACAGGTCATCGGCCAGCGCCGCGCCCGCACCACCGAGATCAAGGTCAGCCGCGAGGATCGCCAGGCCGCCTACGTCAATGGCCACGTCGCCGACGAGGCCCGCGAGCTGCGCGCCTTCGACCACATCCGCGAAGAAACGCCCGCACATCGCGGCCGCGGCGCCGGACCGGGACGCGGCAAGACCGGCAAGAGCAAGCGCGGCGGCAAGCCGGGCGGCCCCGGCCAGCCGGGCCGGCCGGGGGGCCCGGGCAAGCGCCGGGGCGGCGGCACCCGCGACGTGCAGGCTCCCGGCTACGACCACAATGCCACCGCCTTCCGCACCTGGTATGTGCCCGAAGGCGTGGAGACCGGCCCGGCCGGTCATCGCAACCCCGGCACCGGCCGCGGACCGCGACCGTCGGGCGGCAAGCCG